>JAYSMB010000388.1:0-1687 GCA_043725065.1 Burkholderiales bacterium | reverse complement strand
TTCGCGTCCAGCGCCATGCCGGTGCGCGTCGGCTCGCCCTGGAACACGTCGAGCAGGGCCTCTCCGCAGATCATCAACATCGCCAGTCTCCACGGCTTTGCGCGCCGTCGCACGGCTCGAAGCGCCGCTTGCCTATTATCGAGTCCCGTCAGCCACCGACCTTCTGACGCCCCACGGAGTTCGCATGACATCTGCCGCCCGGACCGTTCCCACCACCCCCGTCGCCGGCCAGCGACCCGGCACCTCCGGCCTGCGCAAGAAGGTCACGGTGTTCCAGCAACCCGGCTACCTCGAGAACTTCGTCCAGGCGATCGTCGATTCGCTCGAGGGCTTTGCGGGCCAGACGCTGGTGCTCGGCGGCGACGGCCGCTTCTACAACGACGTCGCGATCCAGACCATCCTGCGCATCGCCGCGGCGAACGGCTTCGGCCGCGTGCTGGTCGGCCAGCACGGTATCTTGTCGACGCCGGCGGCGAGTTGCGTGATCCGCAAGCACCGTGCCTTCGGCGGCATCATCCTGTCGGCCAGCCACAACCCGGGCGGGCCCGACGGCGACTTCGGCATCAAGTACAACATCGCCAACGGCGGCCCGGCGCCCGAGAAGATCACCGAGGCCATCTACGCGAACACGCAGCGCATCACGCGCTACCTGACGCTGGACGCACCCGACGTGGACCTCGCGCGGCAGGGCGAGACGATGCTCGCCGGCATGGTGGTCGAGGTCATCGACCCGGTTGCCGATCACGCCGACCTGCTCGCCACCCTGTTCGACTTCGAGCGCATCGGCGCGCTGCTGCGCTCGGGCACGTTCCGAATGTGCTTCGACGCGATGCACGCCGTCACCGGCCCCTACGCGCACGAGATCTTCGTCAAACGCCTGGGCGCGCCGGCCGCCAGCGTGATGAACGGCGTGCCCTTGCCCGACTTCGGCGGTGGGCACCCGGACCCGAACCCAACGTATGCCGAAGACCTGATCGCACGGATGTTTGCGGACGATGCGCCCGACTTCGGCGCCGCGAGCGACGGCGACGGCGACCGCAACATGATCGTCGGCAAGCGCTTCGTCGTCACGCCCAGCGACAGCCTCGCGGTGTTGGCCGCGAACGCGCATCTCGTGCCCGGCTACGCGGCCGGGCTGAAGGGCGTGGCGCGCTCGATGCCGACCAGCGCCGCGGTCGATCGCGTCGCCGAGCAGCTCGGCATCCCATGCTTCGAGACGCCGACCGGCTGGAAGTTCTTCGGCAACCTGCTCGACGCCGGCATGGCCACGCTCTGCGGCGAAGAGAGCGCGGGTACCGGCTCCGACCACGTGCGCGAAAAGGACGGCCTGTGGGCGGTGTTGTTCTGGCTCAACGTGATCGCGGTGCGCGGCGAGTCGGTCGAGGCCGTCGTGCGCGACCACTGGCGCCGCTATGGCCGCGACATCTACTCGCGCCACGACTACGAAGGCGTCGATGCCGCCGCCGCGAACGGCCTCGTCGCGCACCTGCGCGCAGCGCTCGCCACGCTGCCCGGGCAGCGCTTCGAGCGGCCCGACGGCAGCACGGCGACGGTCACGCACGCCGACGACTTCGCCTACACCGATCCGATCGACGGCTCGGTGAGCACGCAGCAAGGCATCCGCATCGGCTTCGACGACGACTCGCGCATCGTCTTTCGCCTCTCGGGCACCGGCACCGAAGGCGCG
>JAYSMB010000387.1:0-9148 GCA_043725065.1 Burkholderiales bacterium | reverse complement strand
TGTCCACGTCGTCGCGCCGGTCCTGGCCCAGGCCGCGAACGATGTTGATGCCGGACCTGCGAGCGCCGGCGCTGGCGCGGATGCGGCCGCCGCGCTCGCCTGGCAGCGCATCGCACAAAGTCTGGGCAGCGCCTTGCAACAGGCGATGCCGCGGAACGACGAGGCCAACCGCGAACTCGGCGGCGAGCTGACGAGCGTGATCGAACGGCTCGGAGCCGAAGGCGTGAAGGGCCCGCTGGCCGACGAGATGCGGGCCGTCTGCTTGCGCGCCGAACGTGTGCTGCAGCATCGTCACCACCTGTTCGAGCAGCTCGGCAAGCTTTGCCACGAGCTGACCGCGAGCCTGACCGAGCTGGCCGAGAACGACAGCTGGGTCAAGGGGCAGTGCGAGGCGATGCGCACGAAGATCGAAGAAGGTCTGACGGCGCGCGGCGTTCGCGCCGTGAGCGACATGCTGCACCACGCGAGAACGCGCCACGCCGAGGTCAAGGGCCAACGCGAGCAGGCGCGCGACGCCTTGAAAGGCCTGATCCACCAGATGCTGGCCGAGTTGAGCGAGTTGGGCTCGAAGACCGGCGACTTCAGCCAGAGTGTCGGCCGATACGCCGAGGTGATCGAGGAAGCCGATTCGCTCGAGAGCCTGACCGGCGTGGTTCGCGAGATGGTCAACGAAAGCCGCGCCGTGCAGTCGCTGGTGCAGCAGACGCAGGAACGCCTGCAGGAAGAGCACAGCAAGGCGACCGGCCTCATCGAGCGCGTCGTCAAGCTCGAAGACGAGATGCGGCGCCTCTCGGACGAAGTCTCGACCGATCAGCTGACCCAGATCGCCAACCGGCGTGGCCTGATCCAGGCCTTCGAGGTCGAGCTGGCGCGTCTCAAGCGCAACGGCGGCCACTTGTCGATCGGCCTGCTCGACATCGACAACTTCAAGCGGCTCAACGACGAGCTGGGCCACAGCGCCGGCGACGAAGCGCTGAAGTCGCTGGCCAGCATCGTCAGCAAGACGCTCAGGCCCACCGATCGCGTGGCGCGCTACGGCGGCGAGGAGTTCGTCGTGCTGCTGCCGGAAACGCCGGTCGACGACGGCGAACAGATCCTGACCCGCCTGCAGCGTTCGCTCACTGGCGGCCTGTTCATGCACAAGGAAAAGCAGATCTTCGTGACCTTTTCGGCCGGGGTGACGAGCTACCGGATGGAAGAGCGAATCGAAGAGTCGCTGGAGCGCGCCGACCAGGCGCTCTATGAAGCCAAGCGGACAGGGAAGAACCGCACCTGCATCGGCTAAGGAGCGGATTCTTCGCCCAGCACGCCGATCGCGCGCTGCACGTCGCGCTCGAAGGCGCTGACCGTCGCTTCGGGCGCGGTCGAGCTCATCAGCGCGGCGCGAAACGCTTCCGATTCGCTGGCGTAGAATGTACTCACGACCGGGCGCAAATCGGCATGCATCGCTTGGCTGAGCGAATTGAGGAAGCACTCCATCGCGAGCAGGCTGCCCTGCAACTCGCTGACCTTCTCCTTGAGTGATTCCAACTCGTCCATTCAGAAGCCCTAGCGCTTGGCCACGGCGGCGATCAAGCGCGCGGCGAACAGGTCGGCGATGACGCGGTCGGCGATCGAGGTCTCGAAGCGCCGGTCTTCTTCGGCCATGCTGGCCATGGCGAGGCGATCACGCTCGGCGCGGCAGGCGAGCGCGAACTCGCGAAACACGGCGCGCGTTCGCTCAGGGGAATCATCGTGATCGAAGTCCATCCTCAACTCTCGGCGTTCACGTCGCAATCAGCGTGCCAGCGGCCGCCTGAGTCCGGCGCCGGGCTGGCGGAGACGGTGAGATTCGAACTCACGAAGGAGTTTCCCCCTCGGCAGTTTTCAAGACTGCTGCCTTCAACCGCTCGGCCACGTCTCCGCTGAACGGGTCGACGCAGTCATTCTGGCATGCGGCACGATCTCTGGGATTGCTGCGCGCGGGCAATTGAGTCGGCAGGTTTCACCGATGAAGGCGTTGGCCGCGACATTCAGGTGTGCCCGGACCGCCGACCGCGCGGACTGCTCGGTGACGCGGTTGCGCTCAACACGGCGAACGGAGCCTAAGGGCTGGAGATCGCGACGCATCCGTGCGCTTCGAATTCCCGTATTGGCTTTGTCGCACACTTGCAACTTGGCATTCTCGATGTTCCAGTCAGTGTTCCCCTTCGGCAGGAGTCGCGCGTGCCGCGTCTTGATGGCCGTGGTGGCAGCGCTGCTCGCCTTGCAGGCCGTGAGCGTCTCGGTGTCGATGGCACGCGGCCCTTCTCACTTTCACCGCGATTCGCGCACATCGATCGTCTTGTCGGACTTCCGGCGTGACGATCTGCGATCGATGGCTGTGGGCGAGGCCGAGACAGCGTGGCCGGGCCACCACCACGGCATCGCGACGCCCTTGCGTCATCATCATGCGGCCAACGACACGAGCGTGGTATGGGTCGACGCCGATCGCCTTTCCGATGCCGCCGCCGAAGTCGTCGGCCTCGGGCTCGACCTGGCCCTGGCCGCGTTCGTTGCCGTGGTCATGTCGGCCCTGACGTGGATCGGCCCGGCCGTCTCGCATCGGCGCGCGGCCCATGCGCCCTGGCAGCCCCTGACGGTCGTTTCACGCCGCATCGATCGACCGCCTCAGCCCTGCTGAAGCCGCAGCCGCGGCTGGCGGCGCACCCGCGAGGCGCGAACCTGCTTCGCGCCTCCGATTCACCGAGCCAGGCCTGAAGGCCCGGCTTGGTGGCCGCTGCGCCATCCCCACGGCTCCCACATCGACGATCCGCACGCGCGTCTGCGACGACAGCGGCCGATCGTGTTGTCGACCATTCAACCGGACTTGACCCCATGCAAGGCATCAAATCTTTGCCGATCCACTTCGCGAAGTGGATCAGTCGCTCGCTCGCGCACGAGCCTTCTCGTTTCATGCACCGGACGTCGCCTCGGCGCCTGCCGGCCTTCGCCTGCACTGCCATCGCCCTGCTCGGCGCGTCGAGCGCCTGGGCCGGCGGCGAACAGGTTCTCGAAAAGGTCGTCGTCACCGGCACGGCCACCGACCTCGTCGGCGTGGCCGACTCGGCGAACGTCGGCACCGTGACCCAGAAGCAGCTCGAGGCGCGCACCGTCTATCGACCTGGCGAACTGCTCGAATCCGCGCCCGGGCTGGTCGTCAGCCAGCACAGTGGCGAGGGCACGGCCAACCAGTTCTATCTGCGCGGCTTCAACCTCGACCATGGCACCGACCTGAGGACGGCAGTCGACGGCATGCTCGTCAATCAACGCTCGCACTCGCACGGCCAAGGTTGGACGGACCTGAATTTCCTGATCCCGGAACTGGCCATCGGCCTCGAATACAAAAAGGGTCCCTACTACGCCAACGAAGGCGATTTCGCGTCGGCGGGCGCGGTCAGCATCCGCTACGCGGATTCGCTCGATCGGGGCATTGCCAGCGTCGGCCTCGGGCAGAACGGCTTTCGCCGGGTCCTGCTTGCCGATTCGCCCAAGCTCGGCAAGGGCAATCTTCTGTATGCATTGGAGGCGTTCCATAACGACGGCCCGTTCGTGCATCCCGACGACTATCGCAAGCTCAACGGCGTTCTTCGCTACAGCCAGGGCGACCTCGGCAACGGCTTCGATGTGGCGGCGATGGGCTATCAGGCGAAGTGGAATTCGACCGACCAGATCGCCAAGCGCGCCGTCGATGCCGGGCAACTCGGCCGCTTCGATGCGATCGACCCGACCGACGGTGGCGAGTCGCATCGCTACAGCGTCTCCGGGGCATGGCGCCGAAGTACCGAGACTTCGTCGACGAAAGTCAACGCCTATCTCATCGACTGGCGACTCGACCTGTTCTCGAACTTCACGTACTTTCTCGACGACCCGGTCAATGGCGACCAGTTCGAGCAGCCAGACCGTCGTCGCACGACCGGGCTCAACGCCAGCCACACCTGGCGGATGTCCGGGCTCGGCATCGAATCCGAGAACACGGTCGGCGCCCAGTTCCAGAACGACAACATCTTCAACGGCCTGCTGAGCACCAAGGCCCGTCAGACGCTGTCGACGACGCGCCGCGATCACATCGTCGAGACCAGCCTGGGCATTTATGCGGAGAACGCGACTCGCTGGACGCCATGGTTCAGAACGGTGGCGGGGGTTCGTGCCGACACCTACCGGTTCGACGTGAAGAGCAACCTCGAGGCCAATTCAGGCAAGGTGACCGAGACCATCGCGAATCCGAAGCTCGACCTGATCTTCGGTCCGTGGAACAAGACCGAGTTCTACGTCAACGCGGGCGGCGGTTTCCACAGCAACGACGCGCGCGGCACGACGTTGACGGTCGATCCCAAGAGCGGCGATCCGGCGACCAAGGTTTCGCCCTTGGTACGCTCCAGGGGATACGAGCTCGGCGTTCGCACCAGCGTCATTCCGGGACTGCAGACCTCGCTGTCGGTGTACCAGCTCGATTTCGATTCCGAGCTGACCTTCGCCGGCGACGCCGGCACCACGCAGGCCGGGCGGCCGAGCCGCCGCACCGGCTTCGAGCTGGCCAACTACTACAAGCTGTCGGACCGGCTCACTGTCGATGCCGACCTGGCGTTCGCCCGGGCACGCTTTCGCGACAACGATCCCGATCGCATCGGCTTGCGCATTCCCGGCTCGGTAGAGGGCGTCGCGTCGGTCGCCGTCGCGGTCGACAACCTGGGCCCGTGGTTCGGCGCGGTCCGGTTCCGCTACTTCGGACCGCGGCCGCTGATCGAGGACAACAGCGTGCGATCGGCGAACACGGCGACGCTGAACGCCCGCGTCGGCTACAAGATCAATCCGAGCTTTCGCGTCGAGCTGGAATGCTTCAACCTGACCGATCGCAAGGCCTCGGCGATCGACTACTACTACACCTCGCGCCTGCGGGGCGAGCCGGCGGCCGGCGTCAACGACATCCATTTCCATCCGATCGAGTCGAGGACGTTTCGCATGTCGGCGGTGCTGAACTTCTGAGCTATCGCGCCTTGGCGCAATCGACCTGGATGATCTCGCGGTGCGCTCCGTCGATGCGCGCCGCCGTGAGCTTGCCGCCCCATACGCAGCCGGTGTCGAGGCCGAGCAGGTTCGGGCGATCGAGCAAACCGAGCGTCGACCAGTGGCCGAACGCGATCGGCGTTCCTGCGGTCTCGCGGCCGGGCGCTTCGAACCAGGGCGTGAGGCCGGCGGGCGCTGCGTCGGCGCCGTCTTTGGTGCCGAACTCGAGCGTGCCGTCGGCGGCGACGAAGCGAATCCGGGTCAAGGTGTTGAGCGTGAAACGAAGTCGCTCCTGACCGGCGAGGGAATCGCTCCAGCGCACCGGCTCGTTGCCGAACATCGCGCTCAGGAACTCGCGCGGCGGCGAGCTGCGCAACTGCCGCTCGAGCTCGGTCGCGAGATCGAGCGTCGTGGCCAGATCCCATTGCGGTACGACGCCGGCATGCAGCATCAGCCAACCCTGCTCGTGCACGGCCATGCGGCGCTGCCGCAGCCATTCGAGCCATGCCTCGCGGTCGGGCGCGTCGAGGATCTCGCCGAGCGTGTCGTTTCGGTGCAGGGGCCGAACGCCCGCCGCGGCGGCGAGCAGATGCCAGTCGTGGTTGCCGAGCAGGCAGGTCGCGGCTTCGCCCAGACCGCGCAGCCGACGCAGCACGCCGAGCGAGTCCGGGCCGCGGTTGACCAGATCGCCCAGCACGTAGAGCCGGTCGCGCGACGCCGAAAAGCCGATCTCCGCCAACAGGCGTTCGAGTGCCGCGGTGCAGCCTTGTACGTCGCCCACGAGGTAATGCATCGTTCGATTCTGCTACGCTGACCGCCCGAGACAGCTGCGCCCACCGCATGGACGTTGCCCTGCTGCTTTTCCTGATCTTCCTGAATTCGCTGTTCGCCATGTCGGAAATGGCGCTCACGGCCAGCCGCAAGGCAAGGCTGCAGGTCATGGTCGAGGCGGGCGATTCGGGCGCCAGCCATGCGATGGCACTGCACGACAACCCGACCAAGTGGCTCTCGGTCGTGCAGATCGGCATCACCTCGATCAGCGTGCTGAACGGCATCGTCGGCGATGCCGCGTTCTCGGGTCCGTTCGCGCGCTGGCTGCACGAGACCTTCGGCATCCGCGAGCGTCCGTCCGAGATCACCGCGACCGGCATGGTCGTGGTCACCATCACCTTCCTCAGCATCGTGTTCGGCGAGCTGGTGCCCAAACGCCTGGGCCTGCAATACCCCGAGACCATCGCCCGCCTGGTGGCGCGGCCGATGGAATGGCTCTCGCTGCTCACGCGCCCGTTCGTCAAGCTGCTCTCGTGGTGCACCGAGGGCACGCTGAGGCTGCTCGGCGTGCGCGGCGCGCCGGACCGAAGCGTCACCGAAGAAGAGATCGCGGCCAGCCTGGAAGAAGGGCTGGACGCCGGCGTGATCGAGGCGCAGGAACACCAGATGGTGCGCAACGTGTTCCGGCTCAACGACCGGCAGGTCGGCTCGATGATGATTCCGCGCGCCGAGATCGTCTGGCTCGAAGCGACGGCAAGCGCCGACGACGTGCTGCGCGTCATCGCCGACGAGGAACACTCGCGCTACCCGGTCTGCCGCGGCGGCCTCGAAGACGTGCTCGGCGTCATCAGCGCGCAGTCGTTGTTGCAGCAGGCCATGCAGGGCCGCACCTTCGCGCTCGAGGAGCGCCTGCAGCCGCCGGTCTTCGTTCCCGAGACGCTCTCGGGCATGGAGCTGCTCGAACAGTTTCGTGCCTCGAGCGCGCAGCTCGTCTTCGTGGTCGACGAATACGGTGAAGTGCAGGGCATGATCACGGTGCGCGACGTGCTGGAGGCGATCACCGGCGAGTTCAGCAACGAGACCGACGCCGATTCCTGGGCGGTGCAGCGCGACGACGGCAGCTGGCTGTTCGATGGCCTGATTCCCACCCCCGAGCTCAAGGACCGGCTGGCGCTGAAGGAGTTGCCCGAAGAAGACCGCGGCCGCTACAACACGCTCGCTGGCATGATCATGCTGTTGCTCGGGCGCCTTCCCGAGACCGCTGATTCGGTCGAGTGGGAAGGCTGGCGCTTCGAAGTCGTCGATCTCGACGGCAAGCGGGTCGACAAAGTGCTCGCCCAGGCGCTCAAACCCGATTCCACCGGAGCCCACATTTGAACCGTCCCGCGCCTTCGCTCTACCGCCGCTCGATCGCGCTCGATCCGGTCACGCACCGTCACCGCAAGGTGGTGCCGCTCGCGGACTACTCGATCGCCCGCGATCTGCACGCCGTCTTCGTGACCGCGACCGAGTTTCCGCAGGCCGCGCTCGAGTTTCCGATCGTCTTCGTCGAGACCGGTCGCCACGACCCGGCCGGGCGGCCGATGATGTCGCCGGTGGCCCTGCTCGGGCTCAGCCACGGCGAGAACCTGCACATCGAGGGCACGCGCTGGGACGCGCGTTACATCCCGGCCTACATCCGTCGCTATCCGTTCTCGACCGCGGCGATGCCGGGCGCCTCGGGCATCAACGTGCTGGTCGACGACGCCTGGAGCGGCTTCTCGGATCAGGTTGGCGAGCCCTTGTTCAACGCCGACGATTCACCGGCCCCGGCGCTGAAGCGGGCGATGGATTTTCTCGAACGCTTCGAGCTCGAGGCCGAGCGAACGCACGCGTTCTGCGAACGTGTCGTCATGCTCGGCGTGCTGAAGGAGATGAAGGCCGACGCGACCCTGCCGAACGGCGAGACGCTGTCGGTCGACGGCTTTCACACCATCGACGAAGACAAGCTGCGCGCGCTGCCCGACTCGACCGTGCTCGAGCTCTGGCGCAACGGCCTGCTCATGCTGATGCAGGTGCATTTGATGTCGATCGTCAACATCCGCCACCTCGTCAACAAGAAGGCGGCGCGGCTGGCGGCGAAGGGATTGCCCGACACGGCGGCCCTGCGATCCAACCGCAAGTAGCGCTTCGGACCTGGCGGCGATCATGACCGGAACGATCTTCGAACGCACGCTGGCGACGGCCGCGATCGAGGCGATGTTCAGCGACGCGAAGCTGTTCGGCGCGATGCTCGAATTCGAAGCGGCGCTTGCCGAAGCCGAGGCCGATGAAGGCGTGATCCCGGCCAGCGCGGCAGCGGCGATCGTCTCGGGCTGCCAGGGAGTGGCGTTCGACATCGAGGCGATCGTCGGCGAAGCGCGCAGCGCCGGCGCGCTCGCGATTCCGCTGGTGCTGCACCTGAAGGCGCGCGTGGCTGCGAGCGACCCGCGAGCGTCGCGCTTCGTTCATCACGGCAGCACCAGCCAGGATGTGATCGATACGGCGATGGTGCTCGTGTCGCGCCAGGCGCTCGCGCTGATCGACGCGGATTTGCATCGTCTCGTCGATGCGTTGCTCGCGCTGGCGCGGCAGCATCTCGCGACCCCGATGCTCGCCCGCACGCTGATGCAGCCGGCGCAAGTCGCGAGCTTCGGCCTCGAGGTGGTGAACTGGGTCGCGCCGCTGGTTCGTATGCGCGAGCGGCTGCGCGATGCGGGGCAAGCGGCGCTGCGATTGCAGTTCGGAGGTGCGGTCGGGACACTTGCTTTGCTCGGCGACAAAGGTCCGTCGGTGGCGCGCCGCCTGGGCGAGCGCCTCGGCCTCAAAGTGACCGCCGGCGCCTGGCATACCCAGCGCGACGACTGGGTCACGCTCGGCTGCACGGTCGCCGTGTTGTGCGGCTGCCTCGGCAAGATCGGCCGCGACCTGGCCCTGTTCGCGCAGGGCGAAGTCGCTGAAGTCGCCGAGGCGAAGGCGGCAGGTCGCGGCAGCTCTTCGGCGATGCCGCACAAGCGCAACCCGGTGGCCGCGATGGTCGCCATTGCCGCGGCAACGCGCGCGCCGCATCAAGCCGCCGCCCTGCTCGCGGCGATGTCGCAGGAGCATCAGCGCGGTCTCGGCAACTGGCAGGCCGAGCTGGCGACCTGGCCGGCGCTCTTCATGTCGGCGCACGGCGCGGTGCATGCGCTGGCCGAAGCCTGCTGCGCCGGTCTCGAGGTCGACGCTTCAAGAATGCGCGCCAACATCGATGCCCATCATCGGGCGCTCGCCACCGAAGCCGGTGCCGCGCCGCCCGACGTCGACGCCGCGGCTCGACAAGCCGCAGTCACGG
>JAYSMB010000386.1:0-2442 GCA_043725065.1 Burkholderiales bacterium | reverse complement strand
ATGAACGCGTCGGGGGCCTTGGCCGCCTGCGCCTGGGCGCCGACCGAGGCGAAGAGCGTCATCGCCACTGCCGCCAGCCAGCCGATGGTTCGTGTCGTGGAGATCATTCTTGTGTCCTTGCGAGAAAAGATCCGGCAGCGTGCACCATGTCGCGCAACCCCGCTGCCAGCATGGCAGTCAGCGTGCCGGGGCCGAGCTGGCCTTCGCAGGCACCGACGCGGGCGTCGCCGCCGCGGGAAGAGCGAGATTGCCGGCCGCCGTGCCCGTCGCGTCGGACGCCGCGTCTTCGGGCGCCGCCGGAGTTTCCGGGACGTCACCGTCGAACACGAGGCTGCGCCGCCGTTGCAGGTAGGCGTCGCGAATGAAGGTGTATTTGTCGAGCGCGATGTCGTCGATGACGCGGGTCGCACCGAGCAGGCCGGCGCGCGTGTTGACGATCTGCAGCACCGTCAGGCCGATCTGGGTGCGGGTTCCGTCGAAGAAAGCCGGCGGCGAAGCCAGACGATCCACCGGAATCGCGGCCGCGTCGCGCACCGAAGACGGACCCAGAATCGGCAGCACGACGTAGGCACCCGCAGCGACGCCATAGCGCCCGAGCGTCTGCCCGAAGTCCTCGTAGTGATGCTCGAGTCCCATCTCGGATGCAACGTCGAGGATGCCGAACAGGCCGAACAAGGTGTTCGCGCCGACCCGAGTCGCGTCTTCGAAGCCGGCTTCGAACTTGCCTTGCACCATGTTGTTGATCGCGGACCAGGCGTCGGCGAAATTACTGAAGAAGTTGCCGACGCTGCGCCGCACTGGCTGCGGTACGACGTTGGTGTAGGCCGTCGCGACCGGCTTGAGGACCGCGCGGTCGACGTCTTCGTTGAAGTTGAAGACCTTTCGGTTCCACTTCTCCCAAGGGTCGAGCCTCTGGCCCGGGCCGCCGCGCGCCGCCTGGATGGTCGTACAGCCGGCGAGCGCGACGGCAATCCCGACGCCGGCGAGCAGCGAAGCGGGACGACGAACGCTTCGACGACTCATTTTTTCCCTCCGCTCGCCGCCGGTGCGGGCGCTGCTGCGGCGGTGCCGCCAGCGTCGGCGGCCTTGCTGAAGAGGAACTGGCTGATCAGGCTTTCGAGCACGACGGCGGATTGGGTTTGTTTCGTCTGGTCGCCCGCCGCCAGCATTTTTTCTTGCGCTCCCGGCTCGACGCCTACGTACTGGTCGCCAAGCAGCCCGGACGTCAGGATGCGAAACGAAGAGTCGCTCGGGAACTGAACGTCCTTCTGGATGTCGAGCTGGACGACTCCCTGATACAGCTTCGGGTCCAGTCTGATCGAAGCGACGCGGCCGACCGTGACGCCCGCACTTCTCACCGGCGCCCTCACTTTCAGGGCACCGATGTTGTCGAAGTAGGCCGTCACCGCATAGGTTTCGCCGGAGCTGAAGGTGCCGAGATTCGCCGCCTTCAGCGCGAGGAACACGAGGCCCAGCATGCCGAGCAGCACGAAAATGCCGACCAAGGTTTCAACGCTTTTCTTGCCCATCGATCGATTCCGTAGTGCCTCGATGCTAACCGCGCGTCACGGCGTGGAGAACATCAGTGCCGTCAGCACGAAGTCCGAACTCAACACGCCCAGCGAGGCGACAACGACGGTGCGCGTGGTGCCGTTGGCCACGCCTTCCGGCGTGGCCTCGGCCTCGTAGCCCTGGTAGAGCGCGACGAAAGTGCAGATGAAGCCGAACACGATGCTCTTGACGACGCCGTTGCCGATATCGCGCTTGACGTCGACGCTCGACTGCATGATCGACCAGAAGTTGCCCGAGTCGACACCGATCAGCAGCACCGCTACGACGTAGGCGCCGAGAATGCCGACGGCCGAAAAGAGGATGGCGAGGATCGGCATCGAGATGATGCCGCCGATAAAGCGCGGCGCCAGCACCCGGCTCTTCGGGTCGATCGCCATCATGTCCATCGCCGCGAGCTGCTCGCCCGCCTTCATCAGGCCGATCTCGGCGGTGAGCGAGGTGCCGGCGCGGCCCGCGAAGAGCAGCGCCGTGACGACCGGGCCGAGCTCGCGCGTCAGCGACAGGTTGACGATCAGCCCGAGCGACTCGGCCGCACCGTAGGTGACCAGCGCGTAGTACATCTGCAGCGCGAGCACGAAGCCCACCGCCAGCCCCGACGCGACGATGATGACGAGCGAGCGATTGCCGATGGCGTGAATCTGCGCCACGACCAGGTAGGGCCGGCGCAGCGCCGCCGGGCAGGCGCGGATCAGGTCGACGAAGAAGGTCGCGTGGTGACCGAAGATGCGCAGCATCTCGACGGTGCCGCGGCCCAGCCGCGCGACGAGAACGCTCATCGCGCCGGCACGGGCGCACCGCTCAAGCGCGCACTCCGAAGTCTTCCGCCAGCGGCGGCGCCGGGTAGTGAAAGCGGATCGGCCCGTCGGGCTC
>JAYSMB010000385.1:0-2491 GCA_043725065.1 Burkholderiales bacterium | reverse complement strand
CGCCCATCACCTCGGCGGCATCCTCGTCGTCGTGGATCGCGAACAGGCCGGCGCCGAAACGCGAGCTGTAGATGGCCCAGGAGGTCAGCATCGTGCCGGTCGCGGCGGCCAGCGCGAGCAGGTAGAAGGTCGAAGACTGCGTCGGCCCGATCTTCGGCACCGGCACCGCGCTCAACGACACGCCCTGGCCGCCGTCGAGCGGAGTGTTGACGACGATGGTGCCGATCACGAACGTGATCGCGAGCGTGAGCAAAGCAAACAGTTCGCCGCGCACACCCTTGACGCAAAACACGATCGCGCCGAGCGCCACGCCGAGCAGTGCGGCGACCAGCGCCGCGACCGGCAACGTCCAGAGAAACGGCCAGTCGTAGCGCGCCAGCAGGGTGCTGGTCGTGTAGATGCCGGCGCCGAAGAACGCGCCGTGGCCGAACGAGAAGTAGCCGGTGTAGCCCGAAAGAATGTTCCACGAGGTCGCGAGCACGATCCAGTGCAGCATCAGGTAGAGCAATGAGTCGTAGAAAGCGGGCAGGCCCAGCCGCGGCAGGAAGGCGAGCAGCACGCCGGTGCCGAGGATCAGGAGCGGCGTGCGCTTCATGGGGCCCCGCCGGGCCGCAGCACGAGGATGACGATGAGCAGCGTGAACGAGACGATCGGTGCCCACGACGGCGCCGTCACGGCCATCGTGATCGCCTCGCTGACGCCGATCACGGTGCCGGCGATCAGCGGCCCGAGCGCACTGCCGAGTCCGCCGAGCATCACGGCGGCAAAGACGACGCCGATCCAGGCGTACATCTGCGAGGGCGCGAGCGTGAAGTTGAGCGCCAGGCAGACGCCCGCCACGCTGGCCAGCGCCGCACAGGTGCCGGCAAGCAGCAGCGCGTTGAGCTTCTGGTTTACGCCGAAGGCCGACGCGATCGGCGCATCTTCGGCGGCGGCGCGCATCGCCTTGCCCAGATCGGTGAAGCGCAGCACCGCCCAGATCGCGAACGACAAGGCCACGGCGAGCAGGAGTGTGATCAGCTCGGGCACCGGGAAATAAAGCACGCCGACCTTGAACTTGAGGTTCGAGTACACCGATTCGAGCTTGCGAAAATCGGCCGTCCAGATCGACTGGATCAGCGCCTCGACGATGCTCATCAGGCCGAACGTCAGCAGCAGCGAGTTGAACGGTGTGACGGCAAAGCGTGCCATCACCCAATGCAGGGTCGCACCGATCACGAAGAACGACGGAACGATGACGACGAGCGTCAGCAGCGGATCGACGCCCAGCGACGCGAGCTGGTAGCAGAGATAGGCGGCGAGAAAGGCGAACGCGAAGTGCGCCAGGTTGATGAGCCGAAGCAGGCCCCAGCTCAGGCTGAGGCCCAGGCCCATCAAGCCGTAGAGCGCGCCGACGAAGATGCCCGAGAGGATGCTCTGCGCCAGCAGCGCGGCGCTGGGCAGCGTGAAACCGGGCATGCGGCCGTGGCCCTCAGTTGCTTAGAAGCTTGGCGCCGCCGGCCGTCATCTCCTTCGGCCAGACGACGACCCAGTGGCCGTTCTGGATCTGCTTCACGCGCATCAGGTCGTCGCCGTAGTTGTTCGGGCCGTCGAAGCGCAGCTTGCCCTGCAGCGTGTCGACGCGATGCGCTTTCAGCCAGGCGCCGATCGCCTTGTCGTCCAGGCTCTTGGTCCCCGTGACTCCGGCCTCGAGGATCTGCCAGGCGGTGTACGACGCGGCCGACTGCGTTTCGACGGACGGATCGGCGAAGCCCGCCTGGGTCGCGCGCTCGCGATACAGCTTGACGAACTCGGCGGCGCCGAAGTTCGTCGTGAACGGCGGCTGCTCTTCGAAGATCGTCACCGAGAGGGCATTCTTCGCTTCCGGCAGCACGACCAGCGGGCCGGGCGACGGGTAGATGTAGAAGTGCTGCGGCGGCACGTAGTCGATCTTCTTCATCGCGTCGAGCAGCAGGTTGCCCTCGAGACCGATCGCGCCGACCCAGACGAAATCGGGCTTGGCGTCCTTGACGCGATTCGCGATCGGGCCGAAGTCGCGGTTGCCGAAATCCCATTCGAGGTAGAGCACTTCGGTCAGGCCACGCTTCTTCAGCACCTCGCGCGCGCCCTGCGACAGGAAGAAGATCGATGGGAACTTACTCGTCACTATGGCGACCGTCTTCGGCGGCTTCGGGCCGGCTGCGAGAGCTTCGAAGACGGTGTTGGGCACGGTCGAGCCGGGGTCGGAGCCGAGTTGCCAGGCCGGGAACTGAAGATCGTATTTGGCCAGCGACGGGATGCCGAACGTGTGATGCACGAGCACCTTGTCGTAGCGCTGCGCCACGCCCATCGCCGAGAGGATCGCGCCGGTCGCATACGGGCCCATCAGCAAGTCGACCTTGTCGGCGGTGACGAGCTGCTCGTAGAGCGTGCGCGCCAGGTCGGGCTTGGACTGATCGTCCTTGACGATCCAATCGAGCGGCCGGCCGAGCCAGCCGCCGCGCTTGTTGGC
>JAYSMB010000384.1:0-6033 GCA_043725065.1 Burkholderiales bacterium | reverse complement strand
TGGAAGGTCCTGCGCTGGGGCGGCCTGTTCGAGAAGCAGGCGGAGATCGTCAAGAAGCAGTTCAAGGTCGAGCTGACGCCGCGCCCGAAGCAAGGCCCGCTCACCCTCACCTGACGCCCGCCCGGTCGCCACCGCGGCGCGAAAGCCCTTTCTCTTCCTCATCCTTGGAGATATCCGACATGCTCAGCCTTCGTTCGGCCCTTCTCGCCCTCTGCCTGGGCAGCGTTTCGCTCGCGTCGAGCGCCCAGCAGATCACGATCCGATTCCCCGTCGAGTACTCCGCCGACGTGGCACAGGGCAAGGCCGACGTCGACTTCGTCAAGCGCATCGAGGCCAGCTCCAAGGGCCGCATCAAGGTCAACTTCTCGCCCAACGGCGCGACCTACAAAGGCAACGAGCTGGTGCAGGCGATGATGCGCGGCGACGCCGAGATGACGACGCTCGTTCCGGCCTACTGGAGCAGCATCGCGCCGAAGGTCCAGCTGTTCGACCTGCCGTACGCATTCCCCGACTTCGAGACCTTCGAGCGCGTCAAGGCCGACAAGGCGTTCGTGGCGAAGGTCTACGCCGAGGCAGAGGCCAAGGGCGTCAAGGTGCTCGGCCTGTTGCCCAATGCCTACATCATCCCCGGCACCCGCAACAAGCAGCTGATCGCTCCGAAGGACTACGTCGGTGTCAAGCTCCGCGGCGTCGGCAAGATCAACTCGAACACGATGAAGGTCCTCGGTGCCAACGCCGTTTCGATCAGCATCACCGAGGTGTCGACCGCGCTCCAGCAGGGGCTGGTCGACGGCATCCAGACTCTGATGGACGTGTATGGTTCGCTGCCTCACCCTGGACAACGACCTGCCGTTGTCGGTGATCGCCCCGTACACGGTCGACCACGACTGGCTGCGCACGGTCGAGTTCGGCGCCATCCGTCGGGCCACCAAGGAGGGCACCATGGACCTGCTGCTGAACGCCGGCGCGTTGCATAAATGCTGATCGACGTCGTCTCGCCGCGGGTTCGCCATGTGCTCGACGGCGTCGCTCAGCTTTGGGTGCTGGCGTTCAGCCTGGCGATCACCTACGCCGGCTACGCCATGGTGCGCGACAGCTTCGCCTCTGGAATGGTGTCGGCCGACTCGAACCTGCCGTTCCAGCTCGCGTGGGTCCAGCTCGTCATCCCGCTCACCTTCGCCCTCTCGGCGATCCATGCCGCGCGCTGCCTGTGGCTCGTGGTGAAGGGTCGCAACCTGGCGATCGAGAAGTCGGAAGGTCACTGATGGCGTTCGCGGTCCTCCTTGGCATCCTCCTGCTGGTCCTCCTGGCGGGGGTGCCGATCGCCTACGCGATCGGCGGTCTCGCCGTGATCGGCAACCAATGGTTCGGCGCGACCTCGTTCACCCGTCTGGCCGAGACGCAGCTCTCGAGCATCAACAGCTTCGTCGTCATGGCGATCCCATTCTTCATCCTGGCGGGCAACGTCATGCTCGAAGGAAAGATGGCGCGCAGCCTGTTCGACTTCATGAGCGCGCTGACGCGCTGGATGACCGGCGGCGCGGCGATCGGCGCGACCGGCGCATGCGCGCTTTTCGGTGCGCTGACAGGCTCATCAGCGGCGGCCGCCGCGGCCTTGTCGCCGGTCGTCGTGCCGGAGCTGACGCGCCTCGGCTATCCACGCCCCTTCGCGTGCGGGCTGATGGCCGCGGGCGGCACCCTCGGCATCATGATCCCGCCCTCGGTCGTGTTCGTCGTCTACGGCGCGATCACCAGCACGTCAGTGGCCGACCTCTTCCTCGCCGGCGTGATCCCCGGGCTCTTTCTCGCGACGATCCTCGCCATCACCTGCTACGGCCTGGCGCGGCGCGGCGGCTTCGGCGAACCCCAGCCGTTCCTTCTCGGCGAGGTATGGCGGACGTTCAAGGGCGCCGTGCCGTCGCTCTTCATGCCCGTGATCGTGCTCGGCGGCATCTACACCGGCATGTTCACGCCGACCGAAGCGGCCGCGGTCAGCGTCGTGTACGCGGTGCTGGTGACGCGCTACGCCTACCGCACGTTGCGCTGGAGCGACCTGCCGCGCGTCGTCATCGATTCGGCAAAAAGCTCGGCCGTCGTCCTGATCATCCTGGCGGCGTCGCTCGGCATCGGCATGCTCGCGTCGTTCCTCGGCGCGGCCGACCAGCTCGCCAATGCACTCACCGCCATGAAACTGAGCGCCTGGCAGTTTCTGCTCGCGGTCAACGTCATTTTGCTCATCCTGGGCTGCTTCTTCGACGGCTTCACGCTGCTCGTGCTGCTGACACCGCTGCTGCTGCCCACGCTGCGCGCGCTCAACATCAATCTGATCCACTTCTGCATCATCCTTACCGCCAACATCGAGATCGCCTCGATCACGCCGCCGGTGGGCTTCAACCTGTTCGTGATCAGCAGCACGACCAAGGTCAAGCTCACCGAGGTCGCGCGCGGCGCCGTGCCGTTCGTTGTTGCGATGATCGCCGGGATGATGCTCATCACCTACGTTCCCGCCATCTCGCTGGCGTTCTTCTGACACCTTCGTCCACCGAGGCAACCGATCATGTCCGCCGATTACATCAACGCTTTTACCCGACCGATCTCGATACACGCAAGCGACACCGCGCTCGTCGTGGTCGACATGCAGTACGCAAGCGGCTCGCGCCACCACGGCCTGGGTGCTCACCTTGCGCGCCAGGGCACGCTGGCCGACGCCGAATACCGTTTCCACCGGATCGAGTCCCTGATCATTCCCAACACACAGAAGCTGCTCGCCGCGTGGCGGGGCGCCGGCGCGCCGGTGATCTACCTGACCGTCGGCGCGCGCAAGGCCGACCTGTCCGACGCCCCCCCGCATCTGAAGGCGTTCTTCCAGGTCTGCAACAACCACGAGGGTTCGTTCGAAAACGGCATCGTCGAAGCGCTCCAGCCGTTGCCCGGTGAGCCGATCGTCGCCAAAAACACGATGGGCGCGTTCGCCAGCACGCCGCTCGGCGAGGTCTTCGATCGGCTCGGCGTGAAGACCGCCGTCTACGTCGGCGTGTCGACCAACAACTGTGTCGACACGACTGCGCGCGAAGCCGCCGACCGGGGATACGGATCGATCCTCGTCTCCGACGCCACCGGCACATGCTCGGACCGGATGCAGGAAGTGACGCTCGAATCGTTTCAGCGGCTCTGGGGCCGCGTCGTCAAGACCGAGGCGGCGATCGGCGAGCTCACGCGATCCGCCCACCCCAAGGCGGCGTGAGCTGGGCAAGGACGGCAACCCTATGTCCGCATACCTCGAGGCCCTC
Organism: Burkholderiales bacterium; assembly: GCA_043725065.1. Classification (GTDB taxonomy): domain Bacteria; phylum Pseudomonadota; class Gammaproteobacteria; order Burkholderiales; family Burkholderiaceae_C; genus Schlegelella_A. The sequence goes on along the minus strand of JAYSMB010000384.1, from coordinate 2,743 downwards.
GCCTCCTGATGGCCACCGTCGACCATCGCGCCCAAGCGAGCCTTGCGTTCGAGACGATGCAATCGGGGGGCGTCGCGATCGTCCCCAACGATGTCGGCTACGCCGCGATGGCGACCCACCACGACGCGCTCAAGCGCATCTTCGACAGCAAGGGGCGCGCACCGTCAAAGCTGAACGCGATGGTCGGCCACCAACGGCTGCACCAGCGGCTGCATCGCTGCTCGACGCGCGCACGCGAGATCGTCCAAGCCATCACCCAGGACTACGACCTTCCCCTCGGCGTGATCGCGCCTGCCGACTTCTCGGATACGTTCCTCGCCCGCCTCGACCCGCGCATCGTCGCGGCGAGCACGCGCGAGGGGACGCTGCTGATGCTGATGAACGCCGGCCAGTTTCACGAAGCCCTTTGCGAGCTGTCCGAGGCCTCGGACACGGCGGTGTTCGGCTCGTCCGCAAACCTGTCGATGCACGGCACGAAATTCGCAGTGGCCGACATCGAACCTGAGATCCTGGCGATCGCCGATCGCGTCATCGACTACGGGGTCTTAAAGTACCAGCCTTACCAGTGCTCGTCGACCTTGCTCGACGTCGAGACGCTGCGCGTCTACCGCAAGGGAGTCCCGTACGACGGCATCATCTGGATCCTGAAGAGACACTTCGATATCGACGCCTCCCCGTGACCGCGAAGTCTTCCCGGCGTGCCCCGAAGGCGAGCCCCGCTTCCCGGGCGTCGGCGCGCGACCGCGCCGGCGCGAAGCGTGTCTTGCCCGGTGAAGCTCCCATGCAAGTTAAGGCGGGCGCGGTGGACCCGGATGCGCCGCCGGGGCGCAACCAACCCATCTATCAGCAGATCGCCGCGCGTCTACGCTCGGCGATCGCGGAAGGCAAGTACCCTGTCGGCGCACGCCTGCCGACGGAGCTAGAACTGTGCGAGCAATTCGGGATCAGCCGCTTCACGGCTCGCGGCGCGGTTCGCCTGCTGCTGGCCGCCGGGCTGGTCTCGCGGCGCCAGCGCGTGGGCACCGTCGTGATCGCGCTCCCCGGCGATGCCCGGTACAACCAAGACGTGAGCTCGGTGCGCGACCTCTTCCAGTACGCGCAGGACACGGAGCTGCGGCTCGTCTACATCGGCAAGGTGGCACTCACCAAGGCCCTCGCGCGAGACTTCGGCGTCGAGGCAGGCGAGGAATGGATCTATGCGATGGGAATCCGCCACGAGGAGCGCGGCAAGAAGAGGGGACGGCCGATCTGCATCACGCGGCTCTTTCTCAACCCCACGCTGGCCGGGATCGAAGGCAAGCTGCGCGAACGCAACATGGCCGTGTATGCGCTGATCGAGCGCGAATACAAAGTCAGCATCCAGCGCGTCGAGCAGGAGCTGCAGGGCGTGCTGCTGGGGGCTGACGATGCGGCCAACCTCGAGAGCGACACGGGCGCGCCCGCGCTGCGCATCCTGCGCCGCTACTACAGCGACCAGGGCACGTTGCTCGAGGTGGCCGACAACATCCACCCGAGCGACCGTTTCACCTACCGAATGGAGCTGCGCAGGTAGGAGCGGGCTGGCACGGTGGGTGCGGACCCGGTAGCGATTGACAGAGGTGCCGATCGCTCGTATATTGTCCGTACAAATGGCGCGAGCCACCTCCCAACCGAGACCGTCCATGGCCGATCACTCTTCCCGTCTTCCCCTCGCGGGCCTGCGGGTGCTCGCCGTCGAGCAATACGGCGCCGGCCCGTTCGGCACGTCATACCTCGCCGACCTTGGCGCCGAGGTCGTCAAGATCGAGAACCACCGCGACGGCGGCGACGTCGGCCGGCACGTCGGCCCGCATTTCTTCGGAAGCGACGACAGCCAGTTCTTCCAGACCTTCAATCGCAACAAGAAGAGCGTCACGCTCGACCTCAAGCACGCCGAAGGCATGGCCGTGTTCCATCGCTTGGTCGCTGGCGCCGACGCTGTGCTCGACAACCTGCGCGGTGACCTGCCGGCCAAGCTCGGCCTCGAATACGGTGTGCTGAAGGAAGCCAACCCGCGCATCGTCTGCGCCCACCTTTCGGCCTACGGTCGGAGCGGCTCGCGCCGCGCCTGGCCCGGCTACGACTATCTGATGCAGGCCGAGGCAGGCCACATGACGATGACCGGCGAGCCCGATGGCCCTCCGACGCGCTACGGTCTGTCAATCGTCGACCTGATGACGGGCCTGGCGGCAGCGTTCGGCCTGCTCGCCGGCCTCATCATGGCACGCGAGACCGGCGTCGGCATGGATGTCGACACATCGCTCTTCGACGTCGCGATGCACAACCTGAACTATCCCGGCACCTGGTACCTCAACGGCGGCACGGTGACAGGACGCACCGCGCGCAGCGGCCACCCGAGCCTGGTACCGAGCCAGCTCTACCGAACCCAGGACGGGTGGCTCTTCGTCATGTGCAACAAGGAGAAATTCTGGCCGCTTCTCGCGAAGGAGCTCGGCCACCCCGAGTGGATCTCCGATCCCGAGCTCGCCGTCTTCGCGCAGCGCCTCAAGCACCGCGACCGCGTCACCCGACTGCTTGACGACGCACTGATGCAGGCGCCAACGGCGACCTGGATCGAGCGGCTGTCCGGCAAGGTGCCGGTCGCGCCCGTGTTCGACATCGCCCAGGCCCTCGAGAACCCATTCGTGCACGAGCGCGATGGCGTTCTTGACTTCGAGTATCCCGACGGGCGCGCTGCGCGAATGATCGCAAACCCGATCCGCAT
>JAYSMB010000383.1:0-1825 GCA_043725065.1 Burkholderiales bacterium | reverse complement strand
GTCGGGGTAGTAGGGCAGGGGGGCGAGGCCGTAGCCGAACTTGGCGTTCTTCGCGACGTTGCCGTAGAAGCCCGACGACGTGTTGATCATGGCGCACTCGCCCGAGACGAACGACGCCTCGGGGACATTGCCGCGGCCCTTGTAGATGAACAGACCCTGCTTGGACATGTTGGCAAGGTTCTCTATGTGGCGCACGTGCAGCGGCGTGTTGACCTTCATGCGCGCGTCGAGGCCGGCCAGGCCGTTCTGCCTGGTCGCGAACTCGACGTTGTGCCAGGCCGAAAAGCTTTCGAGCTGCGTCCAGCCCTGCCAGGCCGTCGTGAACGGGCATTTGTGGCCGCTGGCCTTCAGCTTGGCGGCCGCGGAGACGACTTCGGGCCAGGTGGTCGGCGCCTTGTCGGGATCGATGCCGGCGGCCTTGAAGGCGTCCTTGTTGTAGTAGAAGATCGTCGTCGAGCTGTTGAACGGAAAGCTCAGCATTTGTCCGTTCGGTGCGGTGTAATAGCCGGCGACCGCAGGTACGTAGGCCGAGGGATCGAAGTTCTCGCCTGCGTCCTTCATCACTTTGCCGACTGGAACGATTGCGCCCTTGCTTGCCATCATCGTCGCCGTGCCGACCTCGAACACCTGCAGGATGTTGGGCGCGTTGCCGGCGCGGTAAGCGGCGATCGCCGCGGTCATCGATTCGTCGTAGCTGCCCTTGAAGACGGGCACGATCTTGTATTCCTTCTGGCTTGCGTTGAAATCCTTGGCGAGGTCGTTGACCCATTCGCCATTCACTGCAGTCATCGAGTGCCACCACTGGATTTCGACCTGGGCCTGCGCCGGCGCCGAGAAAGCGGCGCAAGCGGCGAGCGAGCACGAGACAACAAACTTCAACTTCATGACGACTCCGTGAATTGAGGGCGCAAGGCGCACTGAGGCGGCGGGATTCTCGTGGCCCGATGTGACAGGCGCGTTTATCGCCCGCTGTGCACGGCGCGGGCAAGCGGGATAACCCGCCGAAACCGCGCCCGCCCTCTGCTACGCCCGGGCCGATTTTGTTGCGCTGCGGTACGATGCCGCGCGCTTCGCCATACCCCGGCTGCGCCGCGCCAACACCCATGAACGCCCCGCTGTCGCTCACCCATGTCGTCGCCGACGAATCCGGCGCTGCCGCAGCGCCGCGCCTGCGCGAGATTCCCTACAACTACACCTCGTTTTCCGACCGCGAGATCGTGATCCGCCTGCTCGGCGCGCGTGCCTGGGAAGTGCTCGGCCTGTTGCGCAGCGAGCGCCGCACCGGCCGCTCGGCGCGCATGCTCTACGAGGTGCTGGGCGACATTTGGGTGGTGCAGCGCAATCCCTACCTGCAGGACGACATGCTCGACAACCCGCGCCGGCGCAGGTTGTTGATCGAGGCGCTGCAGCATCGGCTCGGCGAGGTCGAGAAGCGCCGCACGCCGGCCGCCGATTCGGCCCGCGACGCGGTGGTGGGCGAGCTGCTGCAGCTTTCGCGCTCTGCCGTCGACGCCTTCGCGGCGCAGTTCCGCGCCGTCTGGGACCTGCGCAAGCGCACCGTGCGCCGGCTAGCCCGTGTCACGGCCAAGGACAACATCAAGTTCGACGGTCTGTCGCGCGTCTCGCACGTCACCGACGCCACCGACTGGCGGGTCGAGTACCCGTTCGTCGTGCTCACGCCGGATACCGAGGCCGAGATGGCGGCGCTCGTCGCCGGCTGCATCGAGCTCGGCCTGACCATCATTCCGCGCGGTGGCGGCACCGGCTACACCGGCGGCGCGATCCCCCTCACCTGGGCCAGCGCCGTCATCAACACCGAGAAGCT
>JAYSMB010000382.1:0-4059 GCA_043725065.1 Burkholderiales bacterium | reverse complement strand
CATGCCGACGGCGAGCGCCTGGGCCGCGGCCTGCCAGGCCTTGAAGGGCTCGACGGCGGGATCGGTCTGCGGCACGTCGAACGCGAGCGTCACGTCTCGCACCGCGGCGCGGTCGGGCTCGTCGGCAAGTGCGGCTTGCGAATCGAAGGTGAGCGTGAGCACCGGCGGCACGCCCTCCTCGCTCGACGGATAGACCAGCCGCCCCGGCACCACACCGGGCACGAAGCCGTGCCGCCGCGCGTGCTGCTGGATATAGCCGACGCTCCATGCCGCGCCGCGCGCATGCAGATGCACGGCCAGTTGCGCGTCGTGCTGGCTGGCGAACGCGTCGAGCTCGCGCGCGCGCGCCATGACGTCGAGCATGTCGGGGAAATCCGCGGCGGCGCCGATCGCTTCCGCGAGCGCTTGAATGCGTTGCGCGAACTCGGAGTATTCGATCTCGTTGAGCGCACCGGTCCGGCTGGCAAGCTGCACGCCGGCCTGCAGTTCGGCGTAGCGCTGGGCCGCGGCCGGCGCTTCCCAGCGCCCGGTCTCGGCGTTGCGCCCTTCGACCAGGACGAGCTTGCTGCCGACGAAGCGCTTGGCGGCGAGATGCGGCGCGATCGCTTCGCCGGAAACGGGCGCGTCGAGCGTGAAGGTCGCGAACGCGTCGATCAGCGCATCGAGCTGCAAGGGCACGCGCTTCGAGGGGCGTCGCGCCGGCGCCGCGTCGCCCGATCCTTCGCCGGCATCGCTGTCTTCGAGGCCGGGCTCGTCGCGCGCACTCGCTGCCGTGGCGCTCGGTTCCTCGCGGCTGTCGCTGGCGCGCTTCGGGCCGGCGCGCCGCGCTTGCCAGGCCCCGTGCGCGATGACGCCGGCGAGAACGACGCCGCCCAGCGAGGCGAGCGCAACCGTCAGTGTGTTCATGCGGGCGGTGTCGGCGTCAGGCCGCCTCTGCCAGCCGCACCGCGCCCGGCATGTCGACGGTGACGATGCGCGAAACACCCTGCTCCTGCATCGTTACGCCGATCAACTGCTCGGCCATCTCCATGGCGATGCGGTTGTGACTGATGAACAGGAACTGCGTCACCTTCGACATCTCGGTCACGAGCCTGGCGTAGCGCTCGGTGTTGGCGTCGTCGAGCGGTGCGTCGACCTCGTCGAGCAGGCAGAACGGCGCCGGGTTGAGCTGGAAGATCGCGAACACGAGAGCGATCGCGGCGAGCGCCTTCTCGCCGCCGGAGAGCAGGTGGATCGAGCTGTTCTTCTTGCCGGGCGGCTGTGCCATCACTTGCACACCGGCGTCGAGGATCTCGTCGCCGGTCATGATGAGGCGCGCCGTGCCGCCGCCGAACAAGGTCGGGAACATGACACCGAAATGCTCGTTCACCTGGTCGAAGGTGGTACCGAGCAGCTCGCGAGTCTCGAGATCGATCTTGCGGATCGCGTCTTCGAGCGTCGCCATCGCTTCGCCGAGATCGGCGCTTTGGGCATCGAGAAAGCCCTTGCGTTCGCGCGTGCTCGTGAGCTCTTCGAGCGCCGCGAGATTGACGGCACCGAGCGCCTCGATCTCGCGGTGCAGTGCCTCGATCTTCGCCTGCAGGCCGGCAAGCTTGACGCTGCCCGCTTCGATGCCGTGCGCCACCGCCTCGCGATCGGCTCCGGCCGCTTCGAGCTGCTCGAGGTATTGCGCGCCACCGAGCTGCGCCGCCTGCTCTTCGAGTTGCAGGGCACCGACCGTGTCGCGCAAGGGCTGCAGCGCGTGCTCGTGGCCGAGCCGGGCTTCGTCGGCGCGGCGCAGGCGCTGCGACAGGTCGTCGTAGACGCTGCGCCGGTCGCCGAGCGCGGCTTCGCGCCCAAGCCTGGTCGCCAGTGCCGACTGCAGTTCGCTTTCGGCCTCGGCGTCGGTGAGGCTCGCGAGGTCGGCGGCCAACGAAACGTCGGCAACACGGTTGGCTTCGAGCTGCTGCGACGCCGTATCGATCGAGCGTTCGAGCTCACCGCGGCGGGCGACCAAGGAGCGCAACTCGAACTGGGCTTCCTGTGACTGTCGTTCGAGCGTGCGACCGACCTCGCGCACCGCGGCCAGCGCCTGCTCCGCAGCGCGGGTCGCTTCGTCGAGTTCGGCGTGGCGCTCCTGGGCGACGCCAAGTTCCGCGTCGAGCGCCTCGAAGCGCGTCTCGCCGGCAGCGCGACGCACCGACAGATCATCGAACTCGGTGTCGAGCCCGGCTCGTTCGACGCCGAGCTGGTCGCGTCGCTGGCTGGTCTGCTCGGCCAGTTGCGCGAGACGCAGCAGTTCGACTTGCTGCTGATGGGCTGCCGACTGCGCGGTTGCGGCATCGCGGCGGCTTGCCGCGAGACGCTCGGCGGCGTCGCTGCTTTCGGCTTCGGCGCGAACCAGCCGGCTCTTCGCTTCGTCGAGAAGGATGGCCTGTGCACGCGTCCGCCTTTCGAGGTTTTCGATCTCCTGCGCACGGGCAAGCAGGCCCGCCTGCTGTGAATCGGGCGCGTAGAAGCTCACCGCGAACTGGCTGACCGCATGGCCCTCGCGCGTCATGATGACTTCGCCGTGCGTCAGGCTGGAGCGCGCGACCAGGGCGGCGTCGAGATCGGACGCGGTGTAGACGCCTTCGAGCCAGTCGCCGAGCAAGGCGGTGAGGCCGGCATCGCCGAGATGGAGCAACTCGGCCAGACGCGGCAGGGTGCGGTGCTCGGCGAGCGTTGGCGCCGCCGGTGTCGTGAAGAAGGCGAGTCGTGCGGGGGGCGCGTCCGCGGCGAAGGCGCGCACCGTGTCGAGACGGCCGATCTCGAGCGCACCGAGGCGTTCGCGCAAGGCCGCCTCGAGCGCCGCTTCCCAGCCGGGCTCGATGCGAACGCGTCGCCACAGGCCGGGCAAGGATTCCAGTCCGTGCTTTGCGAGCCAGGGCTTCAGCTTGTCTTCGACCTGGACTTTTTCCTGCAGGGCTTTCAGCGCATCGAGCCGAGCCGCGAGATCGGCGTGGCGGCGCGCTTCGTCGTTGGCGCCGGTCTGCAAGGCTCGCCGTGCTTCGTCGAGCATGGGAACCCGTTCCTGCCATTCGGCCAGGCGAGCCTCGGCGGCGGCATGGGCTGCCTGGGCCTCGGTGGCACGCTGGCGCGCGCTGTCGAGCCGTACGGGGTCGACTGGCACGAGACCTCTTTCTTCGCCGAGCAGTCGCTCGCGACGCGCCTCGGCCTGGCCGAGCCGCTCGTCGACGCCACGCATTTCGGCAGCGGCCACCTGGATCTGCTGCTGGACGCCGGCCACCACTTCACGCTGCTCGCCACTCGCCGCCTGCGCCGCGCGCAGGGCGGCCTCCGACGCTTGAAGTGTGGCGACATGGGACGCGATCCTGCCCGTGAATTCGGCACCCGAACGCTCGGCCGTCTCGATCCGCGCGCCGGTCGATTCGTGCTCGGCGCGGGCCTCGCCTTCACGGGCAAGCCAGTGGCTGCGCTGGCCTTCGAGATCGGTGCGCTGCCGGGCGATCCGCTGGCGCCCATCGGCGACGTAGCGGATGCGCTCTTCGAGCCGACTCACTTCGAGCGCCGCTTCGCCGAGCGCGCCTTGCGCCGTATGCAAGGCGTCGTTCGACTCGTACTGCGACTGGCGGATCGATTCGAGCTCGGCTTCGGTATGGCGGAGTTCGGCGCTGCGCGATTCGAGCGCAGCGACCGCGCCGACGACTGCGAGACGGACGCGCTCCTGCTCGCGCGCCGCATCGCGGTGCTTTAGAAACCAGAGCTGGTGCTGCTTGACGACGCTGTCATGCTGCAAGGCGCGATAGCGGCTTGCAACCTCGGCCTGCGACTCGAGCTTGCCGAGATTGAGGTTCAGCTCACGAAGGATGTCTTCGACCCGGGTCAGATTTTCGCGTGTGTCCTTGAGCCGGCTCTCGGTCTCGCGTCGGCGCTCCTTGTACTTCGAGACGCCGGCTGCTTCTTCGAGAAAAAAGCGCAGTTCTTCGGGCTTGCTCTCGATGATGCGAGAGATCATTCCCTGGCCGATGATCGCGTAGGCGCGCGGCCCGAGGCCGGTGCCGAGGAAGACGTCCTGGA
>JAYSMB010000381.1:0-7805 GCA_043725065.1 Burkholderiales bacterium | reverse complement strand
AAAGTATCGGCACGCCGCGACAAATCCTGAGGCTCGCGCATCTGCCGAAAGTCACGGCGCGTGCGTCTTCCTTGTCACTATTCGAGGCGACCAACCTTCCAGCGCTGTCATATGGCGGCAATTCCCAGGCGACTCATAGCGCAATGACGGCAGATCTTGGCGACCAGGCCGGGCAGAGCGAGCTGCGGCGCGAGCTGGTGGCGCACCACCGCGCCGCCCATGCGTGGGCGAACAACTGCTGCCGGCGCGACCGCAGTGAGGCAGAAGAGGTGTTGCAGGTGACTTACCTGAAAGTTCTCGACGGGCGGGCTCGGTTCGACGGCCGTTCGTCGTTCCGGACCTGGCTGTTCGGGGTCATTCACCGGACTGCGGCCGACCATCGGCGGCGGCGGGCTTTGCGCGATCTGCTGTCGCTGCGCTGGGGCGTGGAAGAAGCCAGCCGCGCGCCGGCGCCGGCCGCCGATGCCGACATCGAAAACGCCCAGCAGCGGGTGCTCCTGGAGCGTGCACTCGCCGCCTTGCCGCGGCGCCAGCGCGAGGTGCTGCTGCTCGTTTTCTATCACGAGCTGACGGTCGAAGACGCCGCCGGCGTGATGGCGGTCGGCATCGGCTCGGCGCGCCAGCACTACGCGCGCGGCAAGGAGCGGCTGCGCAAGGTTCTGTCCGTGACGAGGTCGGCATGACGATTGAGCCGACCGATCCGGACCTGCACGCGCGGTTCCGTGCCCTCAGTGAGCACGACCTCGCTTCGGTGCCTGGGTTCGACGCCGTGTGGGCCCGCGCCGCAGCGCGGGCGCAGCGAACGCGGCCGTTCGCTGCGCCGATGCGAGCCGTGGCTGCAGCTACCGGCATCGCGGCTGCGACGTTGACGCTCTGGCTGGTCGTGAGCCCCGTGCCGGCGCCCCCGAACCTGGACGCGACCGCGCTGCCCGACTGGCGAACGCCTACCGACACCCTGTTGGCCGGCGCCGGCGACCCCTTCCCTAGTCCATCGTGGGCCACCTTGCCGACCGCAGGGCTCGGCCAGCCTTCGTTCAACCGCCCTCCGGAGAATCGATGATGAAAATTCTTGCCGCCACCGTCTGTGCCATGTGCATCTGCTTCGCGGGTCATGCCGCGCATGCGCAGGAAGTGGCCCCCGCACCGCCGAACGACCCGATCGCCAAGAACGTGCTGCCGCCTGAATTGATCATGCAGCACCAGAAAGCCATCCAGCTCACCGAGGCGCAGAAGACCGCCGTCATCGCCGAGGTCAAGCGCGCGCAGGGGCGGATCGTCGACGTGCAGTGGGACATGCAGCGTGCGCTGGAGCCCCTGGTGGACTCGCTCGCCAAGGAGCGGCCCGACGAGCAGCAGGTACTTGCCCAGCTCGACAAGGTGCTAGCCGCTGAACGCGAATTCAAACGCGCCCATCTGACGCTGGCGGTGCGGCTGAAGAACATCCTGACGCCGGAGCAGCAACGAATGTTGATCGACTTGCGCGCCAACCCGCCACGCCCCGGCGATCCGACCAAGCCTGCCGGTCAGAGGTGACGCGATGCCGCGCCGGCTTCTTGTCGCACTGGCCTTCGTGGTACCGATCTGCGCAGCGCTTGTGAACTGCGGCGGATCGTCGGGCGCAGCGAGCGGCTCGCAACCTGCCCTGCCTCCGCCCGAGTACACGGCCTTCGCGACCCCGAGCGAGGTCGCGATCACCGGCTACACGGGCGATGCGATGGAGCCCTTCATTTCCAAGGACGGGCAGTACCTGTTCTTCAACAACCGCAACGATCGGGCGGTCGATACCAATCTCTACTACGCCTCACGCGTAGACGACAAGACCTTCACCTTTCTCGGCGCCGTGTCGGGCGTGAACAGCCCGATGCTGGATGCGGTGGCGAGCCTCGACCAGTTCGGCAACTTTTACTTCGTCTCCAACCGCAGCTATGCGGCGACGCTCTCGACGATCTACAGCGGCGCATGGTCGGCGGCGAGCGGGGTCGCTAACGTCGCACTGGTGGCCGGCGTGTCGCGCCAGCAAGGCGGATCGGTCAACTTCGACGCCGAGATCAGCGCCGACGGGCGAACGCTGTGGTTCGACGACGGGCAGTATTCGTCGAGCGGCGTGCTGCAGACCGCCAGCATCGCCATGGCCAATCGACAAGGCGCGGCCTTCACGCGCCAGGCCAACAGTGCGGCGCTGCTCGCGGCCGTCAACACCGGCGGGCTCAACTACGCGCCGAGCATTTCGGTCGATGGGCTCGAGCTGTTCTTCACCCGCATCGACACCACCACCTCCGGCGCGGCCCCGGCGATCTACCGCAGCACGCGGCCGGACACGAGCACGCCCTTCGGCCCCCGCCGCGCTCGTGACCCTGAGCGGCGGATTCATCGAAGCGCCCTCGCTTTCTGCCGACGGGCGTCTTCTCTACTTTCACAAGCTGGTGAACGGAACATTCGTCATCCATGTCATAGAGCGGCCTGTCGTCTCGAACGCGCAGATCGTCTTCCAGTCTCAGTCGCCCGTGCCCACCGACACGGCGGCTATCAACGAGCTGTCAAAGTCCCCTAACCGTGCACCGGCGCATTCGCGAGCGTCGGCTCCGTCAATGGCCGCGTCGTCTCTCATCTGGCGCCGCTCGATGCCGCGCTTCGCCACTACAGCCAATAGCAGCCGAAGCGCTGATGCGACGTTTGCTTTGTCATCGGGAGCCTTGGCGCTTTAGGCATTCGTTGATCCGGGCTTCGGGCACCGTGGCGATGTTGTCGGTCGACTTTTCCTTGAGCTTGGCAAGCTCTTCCTCGCGGCACATCGCGCGCGCCGCGCGGAAGGCTGCACCGCTGCCGTATTTTCCCGCGGCTGGCGAGTCATATTGGTCGGGAACAGGGGTCTCTCTCCACTCTCTAGCCCCCCGGCACAACCAACGAGCGACACTGCAAGGGAGGATGCTGCCGCGAAGCCGGTGCAACGTCGGGTCAGCGACGCGCCGTTAAGTGCGGCCATCGAAAGAGAGAGCGGCATTTTGATGCTTCAAGAATGAGTGCCGGGCAAGTCCCTTGCATTCGTTGCGCGTCTTCGAAGGCGCACACTCTCGGTTGTCTGAGACCCTGAATTTCACGCCAACGTCCCGTGCCGCCTGTCGATTCCGATCTGAGACGGACCTGGCTGTTCGGTCCTGGCGCCGACGCCGACGCGCACGAGGCGATGCTGCGCAGCGGGGCCGATGCGCTGATCGTCGACCTCGAGGACTTCACTCCCCCGGCTCGCCGCGAGGCAGCGCGGGCCATGCTTGCGGGCTTGCTGCGGCGCTGGCGTGATGCGGGCCGGATCGCCGTTGTGCGAATCAATGCGCTCGAAGCCGACGGACCGATCGATCTGGCTGCCGCAATGCGAGCGCGACCCGACGTGGTTGCCTATCCGATGGCCGTGAGCGCTGCGCAAATGCACGCGCTGCACGTCGCGCTCGCCCATTGGGAGGGTGCCCTCGACATCGCGCCCGGGGCAACGGAGATCCTGCCGGTGTGCGAGACCGCGCTCGGCGTCGTCGAAGTACGCGCTATTGCCAGCGGCAGCCCGCGCATTCGCGCTGCGCTACTCGGCGCAGAAGACCTGGCCGCCGACCTGTGCGCCGAGCGCCAACCCGACGCCGTGGAACTCGACCACGCGCGTCGGCGCTTCGTGCTCGAATGCCGGGCCGCGGCCATCGAACCGATCGACGCCCCCTACACGTTCAGCGACACCGAGGGCGCCGTCCGTGAGACCCTTTATGCACGTCGCCTCGGGTACAGATGCAAGGCGCTGGTGCGACCCGAGCATGCGGGGCCGATCAATGCTGCGCTGACGCCCGGCGATGACGAACTGTGCCGAGCGGCCGCAATCGTTGGCGGATTCGAGGCGGCACGTGCACGCGGCGAAGATCGAGCACTCGTCGATGGCTTGTGGGTGGAGGTGCCGACCTACCGCAATGCACGGCGCCTTGTTGAGCGCGCGCGACGGCTGAAAGGGCAAGGCTGACAGTGCTGTCAATGACGCCTGACCCCTAGCGCGGCATCGACCGTATCGAAACCGGCCCGGCCGCAAGCTTGATCCTCTCGCCCGTATCGACGAGCTTGCCGTCCCGGATCGCACGGCGGCCGGCCTTTCCTGCCCTCGTTCGTCAAGGGCCTGCCCGAAAGCTGGAAGGGCGCCGTGTCACGCAATCTCACCTCGCATCCCGATAGGGGACTGGGCGCCTGGAGCGATGCCGACATCAAGCGCGCCATCAGCCAGGGAGTCGGCCGCGACGGGCGTCGACTGCGGAACCCGATGCCCTTTGCGTGGTACGCCGGCATCCGCGAGGAGGACCTCGACGCCATGGTCGCGTACCTGGGCACGCGGCCGCCGCTGACGCGCTGATCCGAGTCTCGAGCAGCCCCCGGAAGATTCGCGTCAGCCTGCCGCGAACAGTTCGCGCGCCCGCTCCGGAACGCCTTTCTTCAGGCGGCCCGCGATCGCGACCGCAGGCCGCGCCGCGAGCATCCGGGCAAAGGCATCGCGCACATCGGCGGCGCTGACCGCCTCGATCCGCGCCGCGATCTCGGCACGCGAGCGCACGCGGCCGAGCGCGAGCAGATCGAGCGCCGCGTCCTCGACCCGGCGCGACGCGTTCTCCCACGCTCGCAAGCGTCGCACCGCGATCAGGTTGCGCGCGCGCTCGAGAGCCACGCCGTCGACGTGGCCGGCCTGCGCTTCGAGCAGCCGCTTCATCTCGACCAGAAATTCCTCCGCATGCTCCGGCGCCGTTGAAGCCTCGATCACGAACTGGCCGGTGAGCTCGGTCACGTCGGCCGAGCACGAGACGTGATACGCCAGGCCGCGGCGCTCGCGGATCTCGTCGAGCAGCGGTGAGCTCATGCCTTCGCCGAACAGCGCGGCGGCCACGGCATAGGCGTGATGCGACTCGTCGGCAAGCGCCGGGATCGGCAGGCCGTAGACGACGTGGGTCTGGCCGAGCCCGGATACGGCGCGTGAGCCGGTGCCGCCGATGTATGCCGGTGCTGGCACCGCGCTCGCAGTTCCAGGGCGCATGTGGCCGAACGCATCTTCCACTGCGGCCACGACCCGGCCGGCATCGATCTTCCCCGCGACGCCGACCACGACGTTGGCGCCGACGTAATTGCTCTCGACATAGCTCAGCAGATCCTCGCGCGTGAAGCGGCCGATATTGCCGCGCAGGCCGATCACCGGCAGCGCCAGCGGGTGCGCGCCGAAGCAGAGCTTGTCGAACAGCTTGAAGGCGGTCGAGAGCGGGTCTTCCTCGTCTTCCGCGTATTCCTGCACCAGCACCTGGCGCTCGCGTTCGAGCTCGGCCTCGGGAAAGGTGCCGTTCTGCACGATGTCGCCCAGCATGTGGACGAATGCGGTCGCGTCGCGCGCCATGCCGCGCATGTGGAAGGCGGTGTGGTCCTTGTCGGTGTGCGCATTGACGTCGGCGCCAAGCTGCTCGGCGTCGAGATTGATCTGCTGACAGCTGCGCCTGGTCGTGCCCTTGAAGGCCATGTGCTCGACGAAGTGGCTGATGCCGCTCTGGCGCCGCGCCTCGTGGCCGCTGCCGGTGTGCACGAACACGCTGACGCTTGCGCTTTCCAGGTGCGGCAAGGCGATGGCGACGACGCGCACACTATTGCCGAGGCTGGCGACGAGCGTGTCGCTCGGGGTGAAGGCAGGGGTCATGGGCCGGTCATTGTGGCCGCGGGCACGACAGGGCGCGGTTCGAGCGGATACTCGACCCCGGCGGCACGCGGCTTGCTGGTAGCGGCCGGGCGCAACGAGGGCGAGCATGCAGATCCGGGTCGGTTTCGAAATGGCGTACAGCTGCCCGCAGCCCACGCCGATGTTGCTGGTCCTGAATGTCCACTATTCGCGGGCCGCCGATCTGGTGCAGCCCGACCTTCTGGTCACCGACCCGCCGGTGCCGATCGGCGCCTACCGCGACCTGTTCGGCAACTGGTGCAGCCGCATCATCGCGCCGCGCGGCCGGATCGTCCTGCGCACCGATGCGATCGTCAACGACAGCGGCCTGCCCGACGTGGTCGTGCCCACGGCGGTGCAGACGCCGGTCGAGCAACTGCCCGAACCGACGCTGGTCTATCTGCTCGGCAGCCGCTACTGCGAGACCGACCAGCTCTCCGACGTCGCCTGGCAACGCTTCGGCTCGGGGCCCACCGGCTGGGCGCGCGTGCAGGCGGTCTGCGACTTCGTGCACCGCCACATCGAGTTCGGCTACCACAACGCACGGCGCACCCGCACCGCCTGGGAGGCCTACAACGAAGGCGTCGGCGTTTGCCGCGACTACGCTCACCTGGCGATCGCCTTCTGCCGCTGCCTCAATATCCCGGCGCGCTACTGCACCGGCTACCTCGGCGACATCGGCATGCCGCCGCCGTACGGGACCATGGATTTCGCGGGCTGGTTCGAGGCCTGGCTGGACGACCGCTGGTACACCTTCGATGCACGCAACAACATGCCGCGGATCGGCCGCGTGTTGATGGCGCGCGGCCGAGACGCCTGCGACGTGGCGCTGTCCACCGCGTTCGGTCCGAACACGCTCGAACACTTCGAGGTGCGCACCGACGAGGTCACGCCAACCTGAGCCATCCCCTTCGTGTCGCGGCCAAAAAAAAGGCCCCGGCCGTGGCGGCCGGGGCGCAAGAGAGTTCGGGTCGCTTAGTGCGGGGCCGAGGCGGTCGGCGCGGGCGCCGAAGCGGCCGGGGCCGGCGGCGCGGGCGGCGGCTCCGAGTGGCTCTCGCCGGAGCAGCCCTTGACCTTCATGAACTTGGCCGTAAGGGTGGTGTTCATCAGCGAACCGACCGCCTGAACGACCCTGCCCGTGGCGATGCAAGAGGCGTTGCCCTCGATGTAGGTCGCCTTGGAGGCGTCGACGATGTACGGGCCGGGAACGACCCACGGGCCGTCGGCCCGCGTCACGGTCACGGTGAAAGTGCCATCGCTGTTGAGCGTCGCGATGGCGCCGTTGACGCCGGTGAACTTCTGGTCGGGGTTTTTCTGCCGATCGCTCCGCGACGGCGCGCCGTGCACGTCGATGGCGGTGGCGAGCACCTGCGCCGCCGTGCCGCCGCCGCTCAGGGTGCCGCGGAACGCGACGCCGACGCCCGCCGCCAGGTCGGCGAGCTGGCCGTGCTCGAACTCGGCCGTCGACACGTCGACCACGACGCTGTTCGCGCCGGGCAGGAAGTTGGCTTCGTCGAGCGCCACGGTGACGAGGTTGCCGCTGACCGAGGTCACCTTGCCTTCGCCGCCGACGCGGACCAGGCCGGGTGCCGGGTTGGCCCCCTCGATGTGGATCACCGAGGCCTTCAGCGTCACCGGGTCGGCGGTGGTTGCGCCTGGCGTCAGCACGCCTTTGATCTCGACCCGCGCGCCGGCGGCGATCTCGGCGAGCGTGACGGTCTTGCCGCTCGCCTCGTCGGGGATGACCGCGTCGGTCGCCGGCGAGACGACGATGCCGCTGCCGAGCCGGGCGTCGTCGATGACCAGCGCCTGGGCGACCGCGTCGACACTCTTCACGGTGCCGTGCACCTCGGCCTGCTGGCGCACGAACTTGCCGAACGCGTCGCTCGGCTTGGGCGTCTCGATCGTCGGTGTCACCCGGTCGGTGGCGGGGTCGTAGGTGAAGCGGGCGAGGTTGAAGTCGAGCACCAGCTGACCGTTGGCCGCGGTGTCGAGGTCGATGTCGCGAACGTGGACCACGAACTCGGTGCCGGTCGCGGTCAGCTTGGCGGTGATCGTGGTGGCGCCGTCGAGCGAGACCAGCTGGACGCTGTTG
>JAYSMB010000380.1:0-3342 GCA_043725065.1 Burkholderiales bacterium | reverse complement strand
CTCGACGAGCCGGCCGCCGGCCTGCGCCGCCAGGAAAAGCGCTCGCTGGGCGAGCTGCTCAAGACGCTGCGCGGCGAGGGCGTGACGATCCTCGTCGTCGAGCACGACATGGATTTCGTGATGAAGCTGGTCGATCGCCTCGTCGTCATGAACTTCGGCGCCAAGCTCGTCGAGGGTGCGCCGGCGGCGGTGCGCGCCGATCCGCGCGTGCAATCGGCTTATCTCGGAGTCGCGGCGTGAGCGCGATGCTCGAGGTCGCCGACCTTCACGTCTCTTACGGGCGGGTCGAGGCGGTGCGCGGCGTTTCGTTGACGCTCGCGCCCGGCCAGATCGTTTCGGTGATCGGCCCGAACGGAGCGGGCAAGACGACTTTGCTCGCCGCCGTGATGGGCCTCCTGCCTTCGCGCGGGCCGCTGCGCTTCGAGGGCGAAGACCTGCGCGCCATCGACGTCGAGGCGCGCGTCGAGCGCGGTCTTTGCCTGGTGCCCGAAAGGCGCGAGCTGTTCGGCGAGCTCAGCGTGCTCGACAACCTGATGCTCGGCGCCTACGTTCGCCGCTCGCGCGGCGAGGAGCTCAAGCGCAACCTGCAACTCGTCTACGCGCGCTTTCCGCGCCTGGCCGAGCGGCGCAAGCAGCGTGCGAATACGCTCTCGGGCGGCGAGCGGCAGATGCTGGCGCTCGGCCGGGCCTTGATGTCGTCGCCCCGGCTGCTGATGCTCGACGAGCCCAGCCTCGGCCTCGCGCCGCTCGTGGTTCAGGAAATCCTCGCCATCGTTCGCGGGCTGCGCGACGAAGGCGTCTCGATCCTGCTCGTCGAGCAGAACGCGCGTGCCGCGCTCGAGAGTTCCGACCAGGGCTACGTGCTCGAGACCGGCGAGGTCGCGTTGAGCGGCCCTTCGCACTCGCTCGCCGGCGACCCGCGCGTGCAGGCCACCTACCTCGGCGGCACCACCGATGACGATTGAGCCGCTGCCGCCGGCCGAGCGCACGCTGCCGGCGGTGCTGGCCCGCGGCGCCGAGCGGCATGGCGACCGGCCGCTGCTGCGCTCGTCCCCCGCTCCGGCGAGACGATCGACCCGGCCGAGCTGGCGCGCTTTTGCGTGACGCGGCTGCCGTACTTCGCGATCCCGCGCTACGTCGATGTCGTTGCCGATCTGCCGCGCACCGAGAACGGCAAGGTGCAGAAGTACAAGCTTCGCGAACGCGGCGTCACGCCGAGCGCCTGGGACCGCACCCGGTGAGGTTCTTCGCTTCGCTCAGAATGACAGAAACCCGCCGTCATCCTAAGCGAAGTGAAGGATTTCGACCTTCCGCGCCATGACCGAATACTGGAACCCCGAACTCGAAACGCTGCCCTGGGCCGAAGTCGAGCACTGGCAAGCCGGGCAGGTGACCCAAATGCTGCCGGCTTTGCGCCAACGCTCGCGGTTGTATGCACGACTCCATGCCAGCGTCCCAGACAGCCTGGCCGTGCGCGCAGCCGCCGACCTCGCGGCCTTGCCGTTCACCTTGAAAGACGACCTGCGCGTCGCGCAAGAAGCCGCCAGCGAAGCCGAGCCGCTCGGCGAAAACCAGGCCGCGCCGCGCGACGACATCGTGCAGGCGATCTCGTCATCGGGCACGACCGGGCGGCCGCTCTACTACGGCCTCACGGCACGCGACGTCGAGGTCTTCAGCGACGCCATCGCCAACGTCTGGTTCACCGCGGGCATACGCCGAGGCGACATCGTCGCCCACCTCGTCGGCCTGCCGATGGTGGCCGGCGGCCTGCCCTACGCCGACGGCTTTCGCCGCATCGGCGCGACGCTGTGCTGGCTGGGCGGCTTTTCGACCGAGCGCATCCTGCGCGAGATGCGCCGCCTGCGCGTCACCGCCATGCTGGCGACGACCTCGTTCGCGCTGCATCTCTCCGAGGAGTGGGACGAGGTCGGCCGCGAGACCGGCATCGCCTCGTGCCTGCGCAAGGTGCTGGGCGGCGGCGAGCCCGGCCTGGCCCAGCCGGAGCTGCGCCGGCGCATCGTCGCCGGCCTCGGCCTGACGCATCTGCGCGAGACGATGGGCCTGGGCGACGTGATCCCGTCGATGTGGGGCGAGTGCGAGCAGCAAGACGGCATGCACTTCAACGCGCAACGCTACGTGATGCTCGAGCTGGTCGATCCCGACTCGGGACAAGCGGTGCCATGGCGCGAAGGCGGCTCCGGCGAACTCGTCTACACGACCTTCGCGCGCGACGCCACGCCCGTCGTTCGCTACCGCTCGCGCGACCACGCCGAGGTGGTGGCGATGCGCTGCGCCTGCGGCCGCAGCAGCCCGCGAATCCGTTGCATCGGCCGCACCGACGACATGCTCATCTACAAGGGCATGAACGTTTTTCCGACGGCCATCCGCGACCTCGTCGTCGACCGCTTCGCGGCCAGGATCGAGCCGCTGCTGCGCTTGTGGAAGACGAGCCGCGAGCAGGTGCGCTTCGACGATACGATCGAGGTCGAAGTCGAGGCCTCGGCCGCTCTCGACGGCGCGCAACGTGCCGCGCTGGCGCGCGAGATCGAGGCCCTGGTGCGCACGCAGCTCCAGGTGCGCGTCGCGGTCACCGTGCTCGAGCGCGGCGGCCTGCCGCGCGGCGTCTACAAGAACGCGATCGTCACCGTGCGCGAGCCATGATCGTCACCCGAAAGGAAACGGAACGATGAAGTTCGAACACGCGGCCTTGAGCGCCGGCCACCTCTGGTCGTCGCCGTTCGTGCGCTGGCAGGGCAGCCTGGCCGACGTCTCCAGCCTCGACCTCGCCGTCGCCGTCACCCGCGACGCGCTGGCGGCGCGCGGCTTCGACGCGAGCCGGGTCGAGCAGATCGTGCTCGGCACGACGATCCCGCAGCCGGGCGCCTTTTACGCCGCGCCGTGGATTGCGGCCCGCCTCGGCATGCAAGGCATCGGTGGGCCGCACATCGCGCAGGCCTGCGCGACCTCGGTCGCCTGTGTCGTCGCCGCGGCGATGGCGGTCGAGGTCGAGCGGCGCCGCTGCTCGCTCGTGATCACCGCCGACCGCACGAGCAACGGGCCCTTGCTCGTTTATCCGCGCAGCCGCGCCGCGGGCGGCAGCCCGGCGACCGAGAACTGGGTGCTCGACAACTTTGCCGCCGACCCGTGGACGGGCGAGGCCATGGTGGCGACCGCCGAGGCGGTGGCGCGCGAGGGCGCTTTCTCGCGCCAGGCGGTCGACGAGGTCACTCTGCTGCGCTATCGGCAGTACCTGCATGCACTCGAGGACGACCGCGCCTTCCAGCGCCGCACGCTGCAACCCGTGGTCATCGGCGAGGGCCGGCGCCGCAGCGTCGTCGAAGC
>JAYSMB010000379.1:0-2845 GCA_043725065.1 Burkholderiales bacterium | reverse complement strand
GCTTGCGATCCGCTTGGCGGTCATTGCGCTCATCTCGTATGCCGGGATCGCGGACGCCTTGAGCAGGTTCTCCTGGTTCATCTCCGCGACCTCTTCGGTCATGTACCAGGCCTGCCGCATGAGGCCGACCTGGCTCACGCGATCGAGCAACCGCTTGTCGTCGAGCGACTTGCTCATCAGCTCCAGCGTGAACGAGTAGAAGAGGATCGTCTGGTACCAGGGCAAGAGGCCGTGCGTCAGGTTGTAGACCGTGGCCGCGAAGTCCTTCGGGCCGCGCACCGTAACGACCTTCGGGAACTCCCCCACGCGCAGGTAGTGGTAGCGATCAAAGTCGACGAGCTTGGTCCCCACTTCGTCGAGCAGCTTGCGGACGTTCGGGTACCACGCAGGGAACACGTGATAGCCGTGCTCCACCAGGCGACCGCCCTTCATGTCCGCGCCGGCCTTGCCCCCGAGCCGACCCGACGCTTCGAGGATCGTGACGTCGTGACCCCGTTTTGCGATCTCGCGCGCGGAGACCATGCCGGCCAGTCCACCACCCACCACGATGATCTCCATCTGAGCTTTCTCCAGAGCGAACAATGAGCATATCGGTCCGCGACGGGCTTGCGGAGGAACGTTGTCCCCCGCTCGTGTGACACGTCCCTCGCCTGGCCGTTGCCTAGCCGTTTTGGGCTAGCGCCCCTTGCTTCAGGTGCCGTCCAGCTTGTCCGCGCGGTAGAGCTTGGGGAAGAGCAGGACCCAGACGGCGACCACGACGCACGTGCCCACACCTCCGACCATCGTGGCGATGCGTGGGCCAAGCCACGCCGCCGTCACGCCGGACTCGAACTCGCCGAGCTCATTCGACGCGCCGATGAACACCTGGTTGACGGCGCTGACGCGACCGCGCATGGCGTCCGGTGTGCTCATCTGCACCAGCGTCTGCCTTACCACCACGCTGATCATGTCCGCGGCGCCAGTGACGAAGAGCGCGACCAGCGAGACGAAAAACCATCGCGACGCACCGAACGCGATCGTCGCCAGGCCGAAGAGGAAGACGCAGGCAAACATCTTACGACCCGCGCCGGTCACGATCGGGAACCGTCCCACCAGCGCCGCACAGATCGCGGCGCCCACGCTCGGCGCGCTGCGCAGCACCCCGTAGCCCCATGGCCCGACGTCGAGCTCGCCCGCGAAGAACGGGAGCAGCGCCGTGGCACCGCCGAGCAGCACGGCAAAGAGGTCGAGCGAAATGGCGCCGAGCACGACCGGCCGGTCGCGCACGAAGCGCACGCCGGCGAGCAACGTCTCGAGCGAGATCGCTTTCTTGACGCGCGCTGGCTGCTCGTAGCGAACGCCGACGGCGAGCGCGCCGGCAGCGACGAAGAGCGCGGCGCAGAGGCCGTAGACGACGTGCGCGCCGGCGACGTAGGCAAAGCCGCCCAGCGCCGGTCCGGCGACGATCGCGGCCTGTATGCCCGCCGAGCTGAAGGCAAGCCCGCGCGGCAGCAGCTCGGGCGGCAGCACCATCGGCGTCAACGCCTGCTGAGCCGGCATCTGGAAGGCGCGCACCGTGCCGACCGCGACCGAGATGGCGAGCAGCATCTCGCGTCCGGCGAACTGGCCGGCCGATCCCGAGGCCAGCGTGATGGCGACCAGCGCCTGCACCGCCATGCAGGCGGCGACTATGCGGGCGCGATGGAAGCGGTCGATGACCTGGCCGGCAACGAGCACGAGCAAGAGCGCCGGCAGGAACTGGAACAGGCCGACCAGGCCGAGGTCCCAGGCGCTGTGCGTCAGGTCGTACATCTGCCAGCCGAGCGCGACGAGCAGCATCTGGTTGGCGGTCGTGCCGGCAACGCGCGCGAACCACAGGCGCAAGAAGGCGCGGTGGCGAAAGAGCGCTGCCGTCGAGCGTTCGAGCGGTGCGTGGTCGCTGGGCGGCTCGACGGTTTCGGCGCGATCGTCGAGGTCGCCTTGCGGCGTGGGTGGATAGGCTGCGCGCTGGAGCGGCGCAGCGCCGTCAGCCACGCGTGCCCTGCATGTCTCCGGAAGAGAGGACGTGCAGGCCGGGCCGGCCGCGCGCGGTCGCCTCGACCAGCGCCGTGGCGACATCGGCGGCGGCGATCGGCCGCACGCCGCGTGGCACCAGCCAGCCGAGCGGCCTCGTCAACCGCATGGCCCAGATTTCGCCGCCGCGCACCGGCTGCCCGAGCGCGCTGCGATCGCCGACGAGCATCGACGGTCTTGCGATCGTCACCGAGTCGTAGCCGAGCGAGGCGACGGCGCGCTCCATCTCGCCCTTGACGCGGTTGTAGAAGACGCGCGAGCCGGCATCGGCGCCGAGCGCGGAAACGACGGCGAGACGCGTCGCTCCAGCGGCGCGTGCGGCGCGCGCGGTGTCGACGACTGCATCGAAATCGACGGCGCGAAACGCCGCCAGCGAGCCGGCCACGGCGATCGTCGTGCCGAGGGCGATGAAGAGATCGTCGACAGCCGGAAAGGCCTCGGGCAGCTTCGCGAAGTCGACGACGTGAAGGCGCAGTCGCGGCTCGCCGCCGAGCTCGGGCGCCGCGCGACGCACCAGCACGTCGACCGAGGCATGGCTGCGCATGAGCAGCGGCAGCAAGGCCCGCCCGACCAGGCCGGTGGCGCCGGCGAGCAGGGCGGTTCGTGACGGCGGCGACATCGATGCCATGGTATCGGCCGCGCCGGCTCGTCGCCGGCGACAGGTTCAGCGCTTGGGCGAGCCCAGGCGCGACGGCGGGCGCCCGCTCGATGAAGCGCTGCGCGACGGGCCCTGCGGCCGCGGCGGCGACTGGCGATGCGAGCCGCCACCGCCGCCGCCACCACCGCCGTGTCG
>JAYSMB010000378.1:0-4603 GCA_043725065.1 Burkholderiales bacterium | reverse complement strand
CCGGCAGCGGGCGCACCAGCACGGGCTGCATCACGCCTTGTGCCTTGATGCTTTCGGCGAGCTCCTGCAGGCCGGCTTCGTCGAAGCGGGTGCGCGGCTGATAGCGGCCCGCTTGCAGCCGATCGAGCAAGAGTGTTCGCGGCTCGCCATCGCCTCCCGTCGCACCGACTATGGGCGATGCCGGCGCGGTCGGCCCGAGCAGGGCCTCGAGGCCGAGGCCGAGGCCCCTGGGTTTCTTCGTCGCCATCGCATGATTGTCCTTGATCGACCGCGGCCGGATCGTGGCTGTGGCCGCGTCGCGCAGGCCCAAGCGCACGGCGGTATGCTTCGATCGTTGCGAAAGACTTCATTGCCATGAGCACCCGCGTTTTTGTCGACGGTCAGGAAGGCACGACCGGCCTGCGCATCCATGAGTACCTCGCTGAGCGCAGCGATGTCGAGGTGCTGCGCGCCGCGCCCGAGCTGCGCAAGGACGCAGCCGAGCGCTCGCGCCTTCTCAATGCGGCCGACGTTGCCTTTCTCTGCCTGCCCGACGCCGCGGCGCGCGCGGCAGCGGCCCTGGTCAGCAACCCGGCCACCTGCCTCATCGACGCGAGCACGGCACACCGCACGGCGAGCGATTGGGTGTACGGCCTGCCCGAGCTCGCCCCCGACCAGCGCGCGAAGCTGCGTGCCTCCAAGCGAATCGCCAACCCGGGTTGCCACGCCACCGGATTCATCCTGCTCGTGCGTCCGCTCGTCGACGCCGGACTCATCCCGCAATCGGCCGCGCTGTCGGCAAGCTCGATCACCGGCTATTCGGGCGGCGGCAAGAAGATGATCGCGCAATATGAGGCGGGCGGCGACGCCAGGCTGCTTTCACCGCGGCCTTACGCGCTCGGCCTCACGCACAAACACCTGCCCGAAATGACCGCGCACAGCCGCCTCGAGACGCGCCCCGTGTTCACCCCGATCGTCGGCAATTTCCTGAAGGGCCTCTCCCTGACGGTGCCCCTGCACCTTGCCGAGGCACGGCGTGGCACGACGCCAGAACATCTGCACGCCGCGCTCGCGGAGCGCTACGAAGGCGAGCGCTTCGTTCGCGTCATGCCGTTGCGCGATGAGGCCACGCTGGACGATGGCTACTTCGACGTCCAGGCTTGCAATAACAGCAATCGGGTCGAGTTGTTCGTCTACGGCAACGACACGCAGGTGCTGCTCATGGCCCGGCTCGACAACCTCGGCAAGGGTGCGAGCGGCGCCGCGGTTCAGTGCATGAACGTGCACCTGGGTATCGACGAAGGCACCGGCCTTTGACCGTCGCCGGCCCGCGCGAGTCGGGCGACGGGCGGCGATCGGTAGTGGTACGCGTAGGCGTCAATAAAGCCGAGGCGCTGATAGACCTGACGTGCCGGTGCGTTGCTCGCATCGACCTGAAGATAGGCGGTTCGAGCGCCCTCTGATGCGGCGGCTTTCAGCAACTGCCGACACAGCGTTCGCGCCAGACCTCGGCCGCGCGTCGATTCGGCCGTGAAGATGTCGTACAGCCCGACGAGATCGTCTTCGATGGCAACCTGGCCGCCGGCGACGGGCATGTCGGAAGCGTCGATCAAAAGCGACGCGCGGTACGCGACCGGTGAGGCCCGAAGCCTGTCGGCGTGGGCTCGCCGTTCTGTCGAAGACGATCCGCGCTGGCCGCCGACCCACTCGGCGAATTGGTCGCTGTCGACAGGTTGGAAGTCGGTCTCGGACGCGAGCGCCGGCTCGGCGTCGCCATGGGCCTGGGCACCGGCGACGAGCGACATGACCATGACGCGGGTGTCGTCGATGCGCTCCATGCCGAGCGCGGCCAGGCGTTCGTCGAGCCCGGGCGGTTGCGAGAACGGCGTGATCCGCACGTAGGGCCGCAACCCGGCTTTCGCGTAGAGGGCCAGGCAACGTTCGAGCTTGAGCTCGACCGGCAGCCGCCCGGGTGCGACCGCCTGAACACAACGCGCCCGCTTGGCCTTACCCGGCGAGAACCGCAGCAGCCAGCCGTCGACCCAGAGCTGCTCGCGCGGCGCGCTGGCGCTGATCCCGGCGTCTTCGACGCGCGAGAGCAGATCGGCGTCGAACTCCGGCGTCATGCCGCGCCGTAGCGGCCGTCGACCCGCGTCGCCATCTCGCGCGCGAAATCGAGGAACGCGAGCGCGCCTTTCGATGCCGGGTCGAACACGAGTCCCGGCATGCCGTAGCTCGGCGCTTCGGCAAGGCGCACGTTGCGTGGAATGACGGTGTCGAAGACGCGATCGCCGAAGTGCGCTTTCAGCTGCTCACTGACCTGCGACTGCAGCGTGATCCGCGCGTCGAACATGACGCGCAGGATGCCTATCACCTCGAGCTCGGGGTTGATGTTGGCGTGCACCTGCCTGATCGTGTTGACCAGGTCGCTCAGACCTTCGAGCGCGAAGTACTCGCACTGCATCGGCACCACTACGCCGTGCGCACAGGCAAGCCCGTTCAGGGTGAGCAGGCTCAGACTCGGCGGGCAATCGATGAGGACGAAGTCGTATTCGCTGTCGACGCTGATCAGCGCGGCGCGAAGGCGCTTGTCGCGGCGCTCGACGCCGACCAGCTCGACCTCGGCGCCGGCCAGTTCGCGGTTGGCACCGACGATGTCGTAGCCGCCCTTCGGGCTTGGCCGGCGCGTCTCCGCGATCGAGGCGCTTTCGAGGAGCACGTCGTAGACGCTCGGGTCCAGCGCGCGCTTGTCGACCCCAGACCCCATGGTCGCATTGCCTTGCGGATCGAGGTCGACGACGAGAACGCGGCGCCCGAGTTGCGCCAGCCCTGCGGCAAGATTGACCGTCGTCGTCGTTTTGCCGACGCCGCCTTTTTGATTGGCAATACAAAAGATGCGGCTCACGGCGTGCCTGCTTCTGGAAAATACTTTGACTGCGAGCACCCACTTTCTCGGCATATCATGTCTTCGATCGAGTTCGTAGTTGCGTGTTGCATCCAGACCAGGCATCTGTCGGCTTCCATGCCCGGAACCTGGAGCTGTTCCACGTGAAACACTTCGATGTCCGAAGCGAGTGCGGCGATCTCGTCCGCCGGGACCTTTCCTTTCATCGCCAACCATGCGCCTCCTGCCGCGAGCAGCGCCGCCGTCATGGCGACGAAGTCCGGCAGGGCCGCGAAGGCGCGCGAGGCGACGAGGTCGAAGCGGGGCACCGAGAGAGTTTCGACCCTCCCCTGCTGACTGTGCAGGTTTCGAAGCGCCAGGGCGGCAGCGGCCTGCTGAACGAAAGCTGCCTTCTTGCCTACGCTGTCGACGCAGGTCACATCCAATTCGGGATTCATGACCGCCCAAACCACGCCGGGCAAGCCACCACCAGTGCCGACATCCAGAACCCGGCCCCCGCGCCGTTCGCGACGGAGCGACGGAACAGCGGCCAGACAGTCGACGATGTGCTGGGTCAGCATGCCGGCAGGATCCCGAACCGCAGTGAGGTTGTAGGTCCGGTTCCAGTGCGCGAGGAGTTCGATGTAGTCAAGCAACTGCGTCGACTGCTCGGCCGAGAGAGGGACGCGCAATTCCTCGGCTGCAGCCGCGAGCGTGTTACGGAGCGCAGGCCGGACTTCTCGAAGCGCGCTTTCGGTGGTCAAGCGCTTGCGCGGAGCGTGCCGCCGTCGTTGGCGGCTGGGCCACCGCGCAACTTCTTCAAGTGGACCAGCAGCAGCGAGATCGCCGCCGGTGTCACGCCCGGTAAGCGGGCCGCGCGACCGATGGTGTCCGGCCGATGCCTGGACAGAACTTGTCGCACCTCGAACGACAAGGCACGAACCGTCGCGTAGTCGAGCGATTCCGGAAGCGACACGTCGCCCGAGCTTTCGCTGCGAGCGATCTGCTCTTGCTGCTTGCCGATGTAGCCGGCGTAGCGAGCCGAAATTTCGATGCTGGCAATGATCTGATCCGCCAGTGCCCGACCCAGCTCGGAGCGCAATGTTTCACGTGAAACGCCGCTTACTCCATCGTCCGCTCGCCACGCCGACACGTCATCAAAGCCGACGCCGGGACGGCGCAGGAGATCGAGCAACGCGTAGTCGCGGGTCAATTCAGGACGCCCGCTGCGGGTCGGTGAAGGGCCGATGCGCGTACCGCCCAGACGCTCGGTTTCACGTGAAACATGCGCCTGCTTGCGCTGGAACGCTGACCAACGCGCCTCTGGCACGACGCCCAGCTGGTGGCCGATCTCGGTCAGCCGGGTGTCGGCGTTGTCTTCCCGCAAATGAAGTCGATACTCGGCCCGGCTCGTGAACATGCGATAGGGCTCGGTCACACCCTTGCTGACCAGATCGTCGACCAGCACGCCCAGGTAGGCCTGACCGCGCGACGGCACCCAGGCGTGCTCACCGCGAACCGCCAGCGCCGCATTGATGCCGGCGTGCAGACCCTGCGCCGCCGCTTCTTCGTAGCCGGTCGTCCCATTGATCTGCCCGGCGAAAAAGAGTCCGCCGATCGAGCGTGTCTCGAAGTTCGGTTTCAACGCCCGCGGATCGAAGTAGTCGTATTCGATGGCGTAGCCCGGCCGGACGATGTGCGCGTTTTCCAGCCCGGCGATCGAATGCACCGCGTCGAGTT
>JAYSMB010000377.1:0-4452 GCA_043725065.1 Burkholderiales bacterium | reverse complement strand
GCGGAACAACCAAAATACTGAGGCGTGACAAGCACTTGGCGTAGTCGCGGTGCCTACAGGATGGGAGGAACTTCAGGCTAGCCCCGTCGGCGCCGATATCGCCGCGAGCAGGCCGATGCCTGCCCCGGCGGCCGGGGACACCATTTCGTGACTGACGCGACTGGTGACGGCGGCGAAGCCGCTCGACGGCGCGATCGCCGCCCGGGCCAGGCCGTCCACCAGCTTGTCGAGTGCGTTGCGCCGGCCGACGTCCCGGCGCACCCAATGCAGCTCGCCGGCAAGCGAGACCCAGGGGGGACGTGGCTCGCGCCGGTCGATTTCCAGAGTCCCCCACCGGCGGCGAGCTCGCGCATGCCGGCGACCAGCGCGCGGTACTCGATCTCGACCGACGCGACCCGAGGCGCGACGCTGTGTACCGCGTTCGCCAACGCCGCGAAGGCGTCGAAGCCGGCCGACGGTTCGGCCCGCGGCGGCCGACGCTTCAGGCGCTCGGCACAGGCGGGACGAATCTCCGCCCGCAAGATGAGCCCGGTGTCGCTCGGCACGGCCTCGAAGCCGAGCAGATCGTCAGCGCCGTCGACGATGCCGTCGCCAAGCAGGTAGCCCAGCACGAGATCCTCGAGGCCGGTCGGCGTGGCGAAGAGCAGGAGCCGGACGACGCCGCCGATCTCGATCGCCATCGGCACCTCGTCGGCACCCCGCTCTTCGACTTCGGCATCGCCGCTGCCGCGCAGGGTCCTGGCAACGACGCTCGACACGCCAGCCGGCGGCCGCCGACCGGGCGGCGGGACCTGGCCCGGCGGCCGATAGAGATAGCGCCCCGGATCGGCGAGCAGGAAGGCGACGACGCCGGCCGGATCGTCGAGATCCAAGGATCGGCAGGGCCGTCGGCACAGGCAGCCGTTGCGCGTCGTCGGTGACGACGGCGACCACGTGCGGATCGGCGGGATACTGGATCGGCTTGCCGGTCACCGCACGCCAGACCTCGAGCTTAGGCAACGCGGCGCGCTTGAAGCCCTCGACCAGCACCCAGTCGCACGGCGCCAGCTCGGCGATCAGCTCGTGCACGCCCGGGATCGGTGCGTGCGTCGAACTCGCGGATCTTCGCCAGGCGGCGGTCGGAGGCGATGACGATCTCGGACGCGCCGGCACGGCGATGCCGCCACGAGTCCTTGCCTTCGTGATCGATGTCGAAGCTGTGGTGCGCGTGCTTGACGACCGACACGCGCTGCCCCGCCGCACGGAGCTGCGCGATCAGCTGCTCCGCGAGGGTGGTCTTGCCGGATCCGGAAAAGCCGCAGAGGCCGATGACGTTCATCTAGTGTGCTGTCCCGCGCGCCGCCGGTGGCTGCTTCAACGCCGGCGCAGGGCCCGCGACGTGGGCCCGAAGTGTAGGGGTGCCGCGCCGCCGGCGCCGCGCCCCCGCCGGACGATAATTCAGGCGATGCGCGACATCTGGCCGGGCAGCGGCTTTCGCGAGCTGCGACGTGACGACCACGGCTGGCTCGTTGCGACCGACGCGTACCTGCGGTTGTTCCTGGCGCTGCCGCAGCTGGCCCTGGTCGACCAGTCGTGCAGCGCCGAGCGCCACCTGCACAAGGCCCTGTTCGATGCCCCGTCGCGGCCGGTCGCACCGCTCGAGCTCGTCGCGCTGGCCGATCCCGACGCGCGCGACAACTACGCCCACTACCTGCGCTTCCGCGATGCGCTGCTCGGCGCCGGAACGCTCGAGGCCTGGTACCTCTCGGTCTTTCGCGCCGGCGCCATCGATCTGCCGCCGCTCTTCATCGACCGCGTCGCCGAGGTGATCGTCCGCAACGTCGTCTACGGCTGCGAAGACGCGCTCGTCCTGCGCGCCGCCGAGCTGCTGTTCCGGCCGCAGCGGATCGCCGTGCAGGACGGTCGGGTGCTCGCCGCCGATCGCGACACCGCCGACCGGCTGAGCGACACCGGCCCGCTCGATCCGCTCGGCCGCCTGCTGCGCCAGGATCCGGCAGCCGGCGCCACGCCCGGCCTCGAGGTGCTGAACGCCGGCGTTGCAGAGCGCTATTTCGACGCCACCGAACGCCATGCGTTCGCGCTCGACCTCTCGCACACCTTCGGCAGCGACCTCGGCCACGGCCTGGTGACCACACTGGCCCGCGCCGATTCGGGCCTGAAGGCGCTCGGCCGCGTTCTCGAGCTGTGGGTGCGGCACTTCCTCGGCGTGACCGTACGCATCGAGCCGCAGGCGCGGGTCGACGACCCGGCGTGGCGCTGGCATATCGGCCTCGATGTCGATTCGACGGCGCTGCTGAACGAGCTCTATCTGAAGGACAACACCGAACTCGCCGATCCCGGCCGGCTGATCGGCCTGTTCCGGCTCGACTTCGAAGACCCGCGGGCGATGCGCGCCGACCTCGCCGGCAAACCGGTCTACCTCGGCCTGGCCATTACCGAAGCGCAGACGCTCAAGCTGAAGCCGCAGAACCTGCTCCTCAACCTGCCCCTGGCCGAGCCCATGTGACGGCGCGAAGCGGCGGCAGAATCAGCGCCATGAGCACGAGACGATGAGCGCATTCGCAGAAAGCCTCTCGACCGCAATCGGTCTAGTGCGCGACGCCGATCCAAGGCTGGCGCGAATCGTTGGCCTGTCGCTGTCGGTGAGCGGCATGGCCTGCCTGATCGGCGCCGTCTTCGGCCTGGCCGGCGGTGCCTGGCTGGCCGTTACCCGCATCCCGGGCCGCCGCGCGCTGGTGGCGGCGTTGAACACCCTGCTCGGCCTGCCCTCGGTAGTCGTCGGGTTGGTGGTCTACCTGCTCCTCTCGCGCAGCGGGCCGCTCGGCTCGTGGGGCATCCTCTTCACGCCGACGGCGATGGTCATCGCCCAGAGCATCCTGGTGCTGCCGGTGATCGCCGCGCTCTCGCGCCAGCTCGTCGCCGACAGCCTGCGCGAGGGCGGCGACCAGCTCGGCTCGATGGGCGCCGGGCCGCTGACACGTGCCCTGCTCATGCTGGTGCACGAGCGCTGGTCGGTGGTCACGGTGCTGCTTACCGCGTTCGGCCGCGCCGTCTCGGAGGTCGGCGCGGTGATGATCGTCGGCGGCAACATCGACGGCCTGACCCGCGTCATCACAACCACCATCGCGCTCGAGACGAGCAAGGGCGACCTGCCGCTCGCCCTCGCCCTCGGCCTGATCCTGCTGGTCGTCGTCGGTGCGGTCAATGCCGCCGTCGCCCTGAGTCCGGGCGTGAAGCGGCAGACGCTGAGCGGCGCGCGATGAGCGAGCCGCCGCCGCTCCTGAGCCTGGTTGGCGTCACGGTCCGCTACGGCGCGCTCGCCGCGCTGCACGGAATCGACGTGCAGATCCGGCGCGGCGAGTTCGTCGCCCTGGTCGGCAGCAACGGCGCCGGCAAGACGACCTTGCTGCATGCCCTGCACGGCCTGCTCCCGCACACCGGCTTGCGTCGCGTGGCCGGTGGCGGCACGAGCCAGGCGATGGTGTTCCAGCGCCCGTTCATGCTGCGCCTGTCGGTCCTGAACAACCTGCGCGTCGCCCTTTGGCTGGCCGGCGTGCCGAAGGCCGAGCGCGCCGGCCGGGCCCGCGAAGCGCTGCAACGCGCCGCCCTGGCCGATCGTGCCGAGCGGCCGGCACGCGCGCTTTCCGGGGGCCAGCAGCAGCGGCTCGCGCTGGCCCGTGCCTGGGCGGTACGGCCCGAGGTGCTGTTTCTCGACGAGCCGACCTCCAACCTCGACCCGGCGGCGAAGAAGGAGATCGAGGCTATGCTCGCCACTTTCGCCGCCGACGGGATGACGCTCGTCATGAGCACACACAACATCGGCCAGGCCAAGCGCCTGGCAACCCGGGTGATCCACCTCGACGGCGGCGCGATCCGCGCCGATCTTCCGACCGAGCGCTTCTTCGGCGAGCATGCGGATCGGGCGCTGCGCCGCGATCCGGGCGCGATCCTGTCCCCAGAGGAGTCCCCATGAGATTCGCCATTCGCACTCTTTCCCGCCGGGTCCTGCTCGGGCTCGCCGCCACCGCCGTCGCCCTGAGTGCCGCGGCGGCCGACGATCCCTTCATCGTCATGTCGTCGACGACGAGCACCGAGCAGTCGGGCCTGTTCGCCCACCTGCTGCCGGCATTCAAGAAGGCGCGCGGCATCGACGTCCGGGTGGTCGCGCAAGGCACCGGCCAGGCGCTCGACATGGGCCGGCGCGGCGATGCCGACATCCTGTTCGTGCACGACCAGGCGGCCGAGGAAAAATTCGTCGCCGAGGGCTTCGGGCTGGCCCGCCGCCCGGTCATGTACAACGACTTCATCCTTGTCGGCCCCGCCGCCGACCCGGCCGCCGCCAGAGGCAAGGACATCGTCGCGGCGCTGCGCAAGCTCGCCGCCTCCGGCTTGCCTTTCATCTCGCGCGGCGACCGCAGCGGCACCCACGCCGCCGAGCTGCGCTACTGGCAG
>JAYSMB010000376.1:0-10057 GCA_043725065.1 Burkholderiales bacterium | reverse complement strand
GGAGTTGCGGAAAATGTAGTTTTCCGGCTGATCGTCGAACTGGTGCGTGACGACCGATCCGGTCGCGACGTTGTTCATCACCGGGATCTTGGCTTCCTGAAAGAAGCGCTGCGAGGCGAGCGCGACGCCGGTGTTGATGTAGCCGACGGTCGCCGTCACCTTCTCCTGGTTGATCAGTTCCTGGGCGATCTGCACGCCGCGCTCGTTCTTGGCTTCGTCGTCGCGTTCGACGAGCAGGATCGACCGGCCGAGCACGCCGCCAGCCTTGTTGATCTCCTCGACCGCGAGGCGCACACCATCGCGCATGCTGACGCCCATCGACGAGGAGCCGCCGGTGAACGGGCCATCGACGCCGATCTTGATCGGATCGGCGGCGAAGGCGAGGCCGGCGGAAGCGGCGAGGGCGAGCAGGGCCGCGAGGCGGGTCGGTCGAATCATTTCTGTCTCCAAATCGAGGGATCGGCGCCGGAGGGGCACAACCTTGAAATTTAGCACCGGCACCCTTGCGTCCATATCGGTGAATGCCTGGGCGCGGCGAGGGTGCGGGGCCGGCCGGGATAATCGCCGCGTGCTCCCGCCGATCGAGTTTCCCGAGGCGCTGCCCGTCTCGGCGCGGCGTGACGACATCACCGCCGCCCTGCGCGCGCATCAGGCCATCGTGGTCTGCGGCGAGACCGGATCGGGCAAGACGACGCAGCTACCGAAGATCGCGCTCGCCATGGGCCGCGGTCGCGGCAACGGCGGCGGGCTGATCGGCCATACCCAGCCGCGCCGAATCGCGGCCTCGAGCGTCGCCAAGCGTATCGCCGAGGAGCTGAAAACACCGCTCGGAGAAGTGGTCGGCTACAAGGTTCGCTTCCAGGACCGGATCACGCCTGGGGCCAGCGTCAAGCTCATGACCGACGGCATCCTGCTCGCCGAGACGCAGAGCGATCCCCTGCTGCGCGCCTACGACACGATCATCGTCGACGAAGCACACGAGCGCAGCCTCAACATCGACTTCCTGCTCGGTCACCTGCGCCAGATCATGCCGCGCCGGCCGGACCTGAAGATCATCGTCACCTCGGCGACGATCGATGCCGAGCGCTTCGCCGCGCACTTCGCGTCGAAGGACGGGCCAGCGCCGGTGCTGCAGGTTTCAGGGCGCCTCTATCCGGTCGAGCTCCGCTGGCGGCCGTTCGTCGAAAGCCGTGACCACGACCTGGGCGACGCGATCTGCGACGCAGTGGACGAACTGTGGCGCGGGGGCGGCGCATTTGCCGCGGCAGGCAGCGGCGACGTGCTCGTCTTCCTGCCTGGCGAGCGCGAGATCCGCGACACCGCCGAACGCTTGCGCAAGCACCATCCACCCGGCGTCGAGGTGTTGCCGTTGTTCGCCCGCCTGAGCCAGGAGCAGCAGGACGAGGTATTCGCGCCACACAGCGCGCGCCGCATCGTGCTCGCGACCAACGTCGCGGAGACCTCGCTCACGGTGCCCGGCATCCGCTACGTGATCGACGCCGGCACGGCGCGCATCAAGCGCTACAGCTTTCGCAGCAAGGTCGAGCAACTGCCGATCGAGCCGGTGAGCCAGGCGGCGGCCAACCAGCGCGCGGGGCGCTGCGGGCGGGTGGCCGACGGCATCTGCATCCGTCTCTACGACGAAGCCGATTTCGCCAGTCGGCCTCGCTTCACCGAGCCCGAGATCGTGCGCTCGTCGCTGGCCGGCGTGATCCTGCGCATGAAGTCGCTGAACCTCGGCAGCGTCGAGGACTTTCCGTTTCTCGAGGCACCGCCCAAGCGAGCGATCGCCGACGGCTACCAGCTGCTCAACGAGCTTGGCGCGACCGACGACGAGAACGCGCTCACGACGATCGGCCAGGAGCTCGCGAAACTGCCGCTCGATCCGCGCGTCGGCCGCATGATCCTCGCCGCTCGCGAGCGCGAGTCATTGCGTGAAGTGCTGGTGATCGCCAGTTCTCTGAGCGTGCAGGACATTCGCGACCGTCCGCTCGAGCAACAGCAGGCGGCCGATCAGGCGCATGCCAAGTTCGACGACGAGAAGTCGGAGTTCCTCGGCGTGTTGAAGCTCTGGGCCTGGCTCGACAGTTCGCGCGGCGGCCACGGCGAGCATCGTCTGTCGAGCCGCAAGCACGAGCAGGTGTTGCGCGAGAACTTCATTTCGCCGCGCCGGGTGCGCGAGTGGCGCGACGTGTTCGCGCAGTTGCAAACCGTCGTCGTCGAGCATGGCTGGCGCGTCAACAGTTCGCCCGCAAGCTACGAGCAATTGCATCTATCGATGCTCGCCGGCCTGCTCGGCAACGTCGGCATGAAGAGCGAGGAAGACGAGTCCTATCTCGGCGCGCGCGGCATCCGCGTTCATCGCCACCCCGGCGTGCATCTGTCGAAGAAGCCGGGGCGCTGGATCGTCGCCGCCGAGCTGGTCGAGACAACGCGGCTCTATGCACGCGGCATCGCCAACATCGACGTGAAATGGCTGGAGACCGTCGGCGGTCATTTGCTGAAGAAGCAGTTGCTCGAGCCGCATTGGGAGAAGAAGGCCGGCCAGGTCGTCGCGCTGGAACGTGCGACGCTGTACGGCATCGTCGTCTACGCGAACCGCCGCGTCGATTTCGGCAACGTCGATCCGGTCGCCGCGCGCGAGATCTTCATCCGCTCGGCGCTGGTCGGTGGCGAGTGGGAGACGAAGCTGCCTTTCGCGGCGGCCAATCAGAAGCTGATTGCCCAGGTCGAAGAGCTCGAGCACAAGGCGCGCCGGCAGGATGTGCTCGTCGACGAGGAGTTGATCTTTGCCTTCTACGACCAGCAGGTTCCCGCCGACGTGCACAACGCGCAGGCCTTCGAGCGCTGGTATCGCCACGAAGTGCGGCGCCAGCCGAGCCTGCTGCTGCTCACCCGCGACGAGCTGATGCGCCACGAGGCCGCCGGGATCACGACGGCGGCGTTTCCCCACACGGTCCGTCTCGGTGGCATCGATTGTGCCGCGACCTATCTGCACGAGCCGGGCAACGTACACGACGGCGTGACCGTTACCTTGCCGGTCTACGCCTTGAACGCGGCGAACGAAGATCGATGCGAATGGCTGGTGCCCGGCATGTTGAAGGACAAGCTGGTCGCCTTGACCAAGACCTTGCCGCAACGGCCGCGCTCGCGCCTCGTTCCCTTGCCCGAGTACGCCGACAGCTTCATCGAACGGCACGAATTCGGCGCGGGCAGCCTCGTCGACGTAATGGTCGCCGACGTTCGCACGCGCAGCGGTATCGAGATCAAGGCTGCCGACTTCAAGCACGAGCAGCTGGCGCCGCATTTGTTGATGAACCTGCGCGTGGTCGACGAGCATGGCCGGCAACTCGGCGAGTCGCGCTACCTGGCGCAACTGAAGGC
This sequence comes from Burkholderiales bacterium, assembly GCA_043725065.1. GTDB lineage: Bacteria > Pseudomonadota > Gammaproteobacteria > Burkholderiales > Burkholderiaceae_C > Schlegelella_A. The sequence goes on along the minus strand of JAYSMB010000376.1, from coordinate 6,673 downwards.
CGAGCTCGGCGCGCAGGCGCGTTCGGCGTTCCAGGCGCTGGCGTCGCTGCGCTTGCCTGCGGCGATTGCAACGGCAACGTCAGCGCCAGTGAAGAACGCACGCGCCACGGCGGATGTCACCGGATCCTTGCGCGAACGCTCGCCCGAGGCCGAGGCGGCGCCGCTCCCGACCCGATTCACGGCCTGGACCTTCGGCGAGTTGCCGGAGTTGATGGAAGTGAAGAAAGGCGGCCAGTCGCTGATCGGCTACCCGGCGCTGATCGACAAGAGCGATCACGTCGAGATCGAAGTGTTCGACGAACCCGAGGCCGCCGCCGACAGGCATCGCGCCGGCCTGCGCCGCCTGGTCGCGCTGCAATTGCGCGACGCCATCAAGTACCTCGAGAAGAACCTGCCCGATTTGCAGAAGATGGCGGTCTTGTACATGCCGCTCGGCAGCACCGAAGACTTGCGCGACCAGATCGTCGAAGTCGCGCTCGATCTTGCCTTTCTTGCCGAGCCACTGCCGGCCGATGCTTCAGCGTTCGCGCGGCGCCTGGACGAAGGGCGAGGACGGCTCACCCTGGTCGCCGGGGAAGTGGCGCGCGCGGCCGGAACGATTCTTGTCGAACTCGCCGCAGCGCAGAGAAAGCTCAAGGATGCCCGTCCGCCGAAGGATGTGGCTGACGACATTTCGGCGCAGATCGAACGGCTCGTGCCCAAGCGCTTTCTCGCCGCGACGCCGTGGCCGCGCCTGGCGCATGTGCCGCGCTATCTCAAAGCGATCGTCATGCGGCTCGACAAGCTGAAGGCCGATCCGGCGCGCGATGCGTCGCGCCTGGCAGAGCTGCGCCCGCTCGAGCAGCGTCACGCGAAAAAGTTCGCCGAACGACGCGGCACGCGTGACCCGCGCCTGGAAGAGTTTCGCTGGTGGCTGGAAGAGCTGCGCGTCAGCCTGTTCGCGCAGGAGTTGAAGACCCCTCAGCCGGTGAGTGCGAAGCGGCTGGAGAAAATATGGGCGCACGCCTTCGCGTGAGCGAGACTGCGTCTTTGAACGAGGGCTGATGCGTGGCGACGATTGGAATGAGGAAGCTGTGGAACCGAAGGCCGCGCGCCAGCGACGACGCATGGACGGTCGTTCCCGGAACCCAGCACGAACTGGACGCGGTCGTCCGGCACTGCCGGCGCATGGTCAGCCGCCGCGCGGTGATGGCCGCCGGTGTCGCTGTCGTGCCGATCCCCGGCATCGACTGGTTGACCGACATCGCCGTGCTGATGAAGCTCATTCCCGACATCAACCACGCGTTCGGCCTCACGACCGGGCAGGTCGAGCGCTTGTCGCCCGATCGCCGCGTCGTCGTCTACAAGGCGATCTCGGCGGGCGGCAGCATGCTGGTCGGCAAGCTGGTCACACGCGAAGTCGTGATCCAGGCCTTGAAGCTGGTCGGCATTCGCCTCAGCGCGCAGCAAGCCGCCAAGTTCGTGCCGATCGCCGGTCAGGCGATCTCGGCCGCGCTCACGTACTCGTCGCTTCGCTATGTGTGCGAGCAACACATTCAGCAGTGCGTCTCGGTGTCGAAACAGTTGCTGCTCGCGGCGCCGAGCTCGGGCGACGTCGGCGGTTGAAGTCTGTTCGCGGTGCGCTCAAGCGCCGCGCGGCAACCAGCCGAGACCACTCGACGTTGCCGCGGCGGGCCGGTATTCGCAGCCGATCCAGCCGCCGTAGCCGAGCTCGTCGATGACGGCAAACAGGTAGTCGTGGTTCAGCTCGCCGGTGTCGGGTTCGTGTCGATCCGGCACGCCGGCGATCTGCAGGTGGCCGACCCGGCCGGTGGGCAGATACGCACGCAGCTTCATCGCCACGTCGCCCTCGACGATCTGGCAGTGATAGAGATCCATCTGCACCTTCAGGCGAGGTGCGTCTATTTCGGCCAGGACGGCGTGCGCTTCGTCCTGCCGGTTGAGGAAGTAGCCGGGAATGTCTCGCGTGTTGATCGGCTCGATGAGCACGTCGACGTTGGCGTCGGCCGCATGTCGAGCAGCCCATGCGAGGTTCTGCAGATAGGTCGGGCGCAGCACCGCGCGCGTGCAGCCTTCGGGCACCAGGCCGGCCATCACGTGCAGGCGAGGGCAGCCCAGCGCCGCGGCGTATTCCAACGCCCGAGCAAAGCCGTTGCGGAACTCGGCCTCGCGCCCGGGCAGACAGGCGATGCCGCGCTCGCCACGGGCGAAGTCGCCGGGCGGGGCATTGAAGAGCACCTGTTGAAGCTTGCACTGCGCCAACGCGGCGGCCAATGTCGCGGCCGGCCATTCGTAGGGGAAGAGAAATTCGACGGCGGGAAAGCCGTCGGCGGCCGCCGCGGCGAACCGTTCGAGGAACGGATGCTCGACGTACATCATGCTCAGGTTGGCGGCAAAGCGCGGCATGGTCTTCCTTTCTTCGGACTCACCAGCGCGCGTTGGAATGGCGGCGCAGATCGTCCAGCTGCGTCTGCGACAAGGGCAGGGGCCTCGGATCCGAGCTCACCCAGAGGCGCGCCGTTGCCTCGAGCTCTTCGAGCACAGCCATCGCCGCCGCGGGCGTTTCGTGCCAGACGTTCGGGCCCAGCCGCGACAGCATCACTGCGCGTATCGGCGCGCCGCGGCGGCGCGCCTGCTCTATGGCCGCGGCGACGAGACCGGCCACTTCGGGATCGCCCGGCCGGCGGTAGGCGAGCAGCGGCACGTGGCCGACCTTCATCACGAAGTAGGGCGTGATCGGCGGCAGCAGGTCGTCGCGCGCTTCATCGGCCGGGATGGCGAGGCTGGCGCGGACGAGGTGCGTGGAATGGGTATGGACGATACAGCCGGCCTCGGGTTCCGCGGCGTAGATGCCGAGGTGCAGGGCGAGCGTCTTGCTCGGTCGGGCCTCGGCTGTGACGGGCGTGCCGGAGGCGTCGACCTTGACGAGCGACGCGGGTTCGAGATCGCCGAGGCAGGCATCGGTCGCCGTGATCAGGAATCCGTCGACGAGACGCGCGCTGAGATTGCCGGTCGTGCCGTGAACGTAGCCGCGGGCGTGCAGCGCGCCGCCGACCCGGCACAACTCGGCACGCAGCCGTGCTTCGTTCATGTGACGACGGCGAACGCGCGCTCGAAGAAGTCGACGCCGCCGAAGTTGCCGGACTTCAAGGCCAGATGCATTCCCGCCCTGGCCAAGGCGGGCTCCGCCTGGCACCAGGGCACGCCCGGGTCGATCTGCGCGCCGATGCGAAGGCGCTGGATGCCGAGGGCCTGAACACAGGCGCCTGAAGTCTCGCCGCCGGCAATGACCAGTCGACGCGCACCGTGCTCGACGAGCGCTTTCGCGACCGCGGCGAGCAACACTTCGAGACGCGCGCCCACATCGTGCGCGCCGGCCCGGGCCTGTGCGGCGGCGACGTCTTGCGGCGCTGCTGTGCTGTAGACGAGCACGGGACGGGCAGGCGCTGATGACCAATGGTCCTGGGCCCAGCGACCGATGCTTTCGACGAGCTCGGCCTCCTGGCCCGCCCGCAGCTCGACAGGATCGATGTGCCACGCCGCACTGCCTGCCCGCTTGAAGTGCGCCACCTGCGCATTCGTCGCTTCGGAGCAGCTGCCCGAGACGACGGCGCCAAAGCCATCCACGGTGGGCAGGGATGCGGCGTCGCCCGAGGGCGCGATGCCGAAGTTGGCAGGCAACCCGATCGCCAGGCCCGAGCCTGCGCACACGAGCGGCAGGTCCTTCACGGCGGCGGCGAGCCGAAGCAGATCGTCGTTGTCGACCGCATCGGCGATCGCGATCGAAACGCCTTCGGCCGGCAAGGCTTCGAAGCGCTTGCCGATGGCGGCAGCCGACGCTCCGGTGGTCCGATGATCGACCAGGCCGACGCGCCGAGGCAACGCGCCGGCCGGCGCCGTCGTCGCGAGCTGCGCCTGCAGCACACGAACGAGATTGGCATCGGTCATCGGCGTCAGCGGATGCAGCCGCATGCCGCTCTCCGACAGCAGCACGTCGCCGACGAAAAGGTGGCCTTTGAACACCGTGCGGCCGTTGTCCGGAAAGGCCGGCGTGGCGATCGTGAAGTGGCAGTCGAGCTCGTCCATCAAGGCATCGAGCACCGGGCCGATGTTGCCGCGCGGCGTCGAGTCGAAGGTCGAGCAGACCTTGAAGTAGATCTGGGTCGCGCCGTTCGCTTTCAGCCAGCGGCATGCGGCCAGCGACTGCGCGACCGCAATCCTCGGCGACGCGGTTCGCGACTTGAGCGCGACGACGATGGCATCGGCATCGATCCGTGCCTCGTCATCCGGCACGCCGATCGTCTGTACGACGCGCATGCCGGCCCGGACGAGGTTGTTGGCGAGGTCCGTGGCGCCGGTGAAATCGTCGGCGATGCAGCCGAGCTTCATCGTGCCCCCACGCTTGCGGCTGTCGCCGCAGCGCTGCCCACCGAGGGGGTGCTCGCGCCTTGGGGCGGCCCGGCGGCGCTCGTCGTCATTTCCCGGCCGTCGGCAGCGTGATGCCGGGAAAGATCTTGATCACCGCCGAATCGTCTTCCTTCGCGAAGCCGGCGGTCGAGGCCTGCATGAACATCTGATGTGCCGTGCTCGCAAGCGGCAGCGGGAATTTGGTGGCACGCGCCGTGTCGAGCACGAGACCCAGGTCCTTGACGAAGATGTCGACCGCCGAGAGCGGCGTGTAGTCGCCGGCAAGCACGTGCGCCATGCGGTTCTCGAACATCCAACTGTTGCCGGCGCTGTGCGTGATGACTTCGTAGAGCGCGGCGGCGTCCACGCCTTCGCGCAGGCCGAGCGCCATCGCTTCCGCCGCCGCGGCGATGTGCACGCCTGCCAGAAGCTGGTTGATGATCTTCACCTTGCTGCCATTGCCCGCGCATTCGCCGAGGCGATACACCTTGGCGGCCATCGCTTTCAGGAAAGGCTCCGTCTTCGACCACGCTTCGGGCTTGGCAGCGCCCATCACGGTCATTTCGCCCGAAGCGGCCTTCGCTGCGCCGCCCGAGATCGGCGCATCGACGTACAGCAGACCCATGGCCTCGAGCCGCCGCTCGAAGGCGATAGACACATTCGGATCGACGGTGGAGCACATGACGAAGACGCCGCCCGGACGCATCGCCGCCGCTGCCCCGCTTGTTCCGTCGCCGCCGAATAGCACGGCTTCCGTTTGCACCGCATTGACGACGACCGAGACGACGACATCGCAACTCGCCGCCAGTTCTGCCGGCGCGGTGCACGCAGTTCCGCCGTTCTTCGCGAACGCCGCCGCCACGCCCTCGCGCACATCGCAGACATGGATGTCGCAGCCGGCGCGGCGCAACGACCCCGCCATGCCGGCTCCCATCGCGCCGAGGCCGATCACGCCGATTCTCTGCCCGGCGACGGATGAATCACTCATCGTCGAATGGTGCCGCGATCAGTCGGGCTGCGCAATACGCCCGCCCAGATACGCGGCCCGCACCTCGTCGTTCGACCACAGCTCTCCCGGCTTGCCCGACAACGCCAAGCGTCCGGTCTCGAGCACGTAGCCGCGATCGGCAACCGAGAGCGCCATGCGTGCATTTTGTTCCACGAGCAGCACGGTCGTGCCACGCCGCCTGATCTCGCCGATGATGGAAAACACCTTCTGCACGATCACCGGTGCGAGGCCGAGCGAAGGCTCGTCGAGCAGTAGTAGTCGCGGCCTGGCCATCAGGCCGCGCGCCACGGCGACCATCTGTTGCTGGCCGCCCGAAAGCGTCCAACCGAGCGCATCGGCGAACGGACGGATGTCGGGGAACAGGTCGAACATCTCGTCCGATTCGCCGATCAGCGCAGCCTTGGCGATGCGGCCGCGATTCGAGGCGCCGAGCATGATGTTTTCGCGCGCCGACAGGCCGGGGAACAGACGCCGGCCTTCCGGCACGTGGGCGATGCCGAGCCGCACGACGGCCTCGGGGGTCAGTCCGGTGATCGACCGGCCGTCGAACATCACGTCGCCAGCCACCGGCTTCAGCAGGCCCGAGATCGTGCGCAGCGTCGTCGACTTGCCGGCGCCGTTGGCGCCCAGCAGCGTCACCACCTCGCCGGCGTCGACCGAGAGCGAGAGGCCGTGCAAGGCCTCGATCTCGCCATAGCGGACGGTCAGGCCATCAAGCGAGAGCAGGGGCATAGTGCTCGCTCCCGAGATAGGCTGCGATCACATCGGGTTCGCGCAATACATCGGCCGCCACGCCGTCGGCGATGCGGCGGCCGAAATCGAGCACGGTGATGCGCTGGGCGACTTCGGTCACCAGCGTCATGTCGTGGTCGATGATGAGGATCGTCAGGCCCTTGGCGGCGATGCGCTTGAGCAGGTCGCGCAGGCCCTGCTTTTCGCTCGAGTTGAGGCCCGCGGCGGGCTCGTCGAGAAGCAGCAACGTCGGGTTGCCGGCCAGCGCACGGGCGATCTCGATCAGGCGCTGATGCCCGTAGGAAAAGCCGGTGACCAGCTCCTGTGCGCGCGCCTCGAGCCCGACGAAAGCCAGCGCGGCGCGGGCGCGCTCGACCAGCGCCGCATGGCCTTCGCCGATGTCGTTGCCAGGATGCTCCGCGCCGATGATGACGTTCTCGAGCGCCGTCATTGAACGGAACAGCCGGATGTTCTGGAAGGTGCGGCCCATGCCCGCCGCCGTCCGCGCGTGGGGCGGCAGCAGCG
>JAYSMB010000375.1:0-4272 GCA_043725065.1 Burkholderiales bacterium | reverse complement strand
CCGCCGCGTTTGGACAACGCTTCGAATTCCTTGTACACCGCTTCTTCGACGATGTCGGTGAGTTTGTCGACAATGAAACTCCCCTGCCAGGGATTTTCGTTGAAGTTCAGGCCGAGTTCCTTGGTGATGATCATCTGGATCGCCATCGCCCGGCGCACGCTGTCTTCGGTCGGCGTGGTGATGGCCTCGTCGATGGCGTTGGTGTGCAGCGAGTTGCAGTTGTCGTAGATCGCGATCAACGCTTGCAGCGTGGTGCGGATGTCGTTGAACTGGATCTCCTGCGCGTGCAGGCTGCGTCCCGAGGTCTGCACGTGGTACTTGAGCTTCTGGCTGCGCTCGTTCGCGCCGTAACGGTCGCGCATCGCCACCGCCCAGATGCGCCGCGCCACCCGTCCGAGCACCGTGTACTCGGGGTCCATGCCGTTGCTGAAGAAAAAGCTCAGGTTCGGCGCGAAGTCGTCGATGTGCATGCCGCGCGCCAGATAGGCTTCGACGAAGGTGAAGCCGTTGCTCAGCGTGAATGCCAGCTGGCTGATCGGATTCGCGCCGGCCTCGGCGATGTGATAGCCGCTGATGCTTACCGAATAGAAGTTGCGCACCTTGTGGTGCACGAAGTATTCGGCGATGTCGCCCATCACCTTGAGGCTGAACTCGGTCGAGAAGATGCAGGTGTTCTGGCCCTGGTCTTCCTTCAGGATGTCGGCCTGCACGGTGCCGCGCACGTTTTCTTCGACCCACTCGGTGATCTTCTCGGCTTCGTCGTCGGTGGGCTCGCGGCCGTTGTCGGACTTGAACTTGTCCAGGTTCTGGTCGATCGCCGTGTTCAGGAACATCGCCAGGATCGTCGGCGCCGGGCCGTTGATGGTCATGCTCACGCTCGTGGCAGGGTTGGTCAGGTCGAAGCCCGAGTACAGGACCTTCATGTCGTCGAGCGTGGCGATCGAGACGCCCGAGTTGCCGACCTTGCCGTAGATGTCGGGCCGGATCGCCGGGTCGTTGCCGTACAGGGTGACCGAGTCGAACGCGGTCGACAGGCGCTTGGCCGCCAAGCCGGCCGAGAGCAGCTTGAAGCGGGTGTTGGTCTTGAAGGCGTCGCCCTCGCCTGCGAACATGCGGGTCGGGTCCTCGCCTTCGCGCTTGAAGGCAAAGGTTCCTGCCGTATAGGGAAAGCTGCCCGGCACGTTGTCGAGCATCAGCCACTTCAGGATCTCGCCGTGGTCTTCCCAGGTGGGAAGCGCGACCTTGCGGATCTTGTTGCCCGAGAGCGTGGTGTGAACCAGGGCCGTGCGGATTTCCTTGCCGCGAATCTTCACCACGTACTCGTCGCCGGCGTAGGCCTTCTGCATGTCGGGCCACATCGCGAGCAGCTTCTTCGCGCGCGCGTCCTGTCGTGATTCGCGCTGTTCGGCGAGCTGGGTCAGGGCCGCACCGGCGCTGTTCTGGTCGAGGTCGGCCTGGTGCAACATGCGCGCGCTCGCGCCGAGCTGCTGCACCTCGCGCGCGAGCACGGCCGCGCCGCGAGCCAGCTTCTTGTAGCCGCGCACGGTGTCGGCGATGTCGGCCAGGTAGCGCGCCCGGGCGCCCGGCACGATCGGCACCTGGTGCGTGCTGTGCCGCGTCGTCGCGACCGGCAACGTGCCCGTGGCCACCTTCATGCCGAGCCCGGCAAGGCGCGGCAGCAGCGCCTGGTACAGCGCCGTCACGCCGTCGTCGTTGAAGCGGCTGGCCATTGTGCCGAACACCGGCATGTCTTCGGTCTTGGCCTGCCACGCCTCCTTGTTGCGTTGCACCTGCTTGGCGACGTCGCGCAAGGCGTCGGCGGCGCCCTTGCGGTCGAACTTGTTGATGGCGACGAACTCGGCGAAGTCGAGCATGTCGATCTTCTCGAGCTGGCTCGGTGCGCCGAACTCCGGCGTCATCACGTACATGGGCACGTCGACCAGCGGCACGATCGCCGCGTCGCCCTGGCCGATGCCCGAGGTCTCGACGATGATGAGGTCGAAGCCGGTGCACTTGCAGGCCGCGAGCACGTCGGGCAGGGCCCGGCTGATCTCGCTGCCGAAGTCGCGCGTCGCCAGGCTGCGCATGTAAACCTTCTGCCCATCGCTCCAGGGCTGGATCGCGTTCATCCGGATGCGGTCGCCGAGAAGGGCGCCGCCGCTCTTGCGTCGGCTCGGGTCGATCGAGATGACGGCGACGCTGAGCGAGTCGTTCTGATCGAGACGCAGACGTCGGATCAGCTCGTCGGTGAGGCTGGACTTGCCCGCGCCGCCGGTGCCGGTGATGCCGAGTACGGGAGTCTTCGCCTTCGCCGCCTCGGCGTGCATGGACCGCTTGATCGCGTCGCCGGCCCTGCCGTTCTCGAGCGCGGTGATGAGCTGCGCGAGCGCACGCCAGTGCGCTTCGGTCCGGCCCTGAATCGCGGCGAGCGACTTGGGCGCATGCACCGACAGATCGTGATCGCAGCGCATCACCATCTCGCCGATCATTCCCATGAGGCCCATGCGCTGGCCGTCTTCGGGGCTGTAGATGCGCGTCACGCCGTAGCTCTGCAGCTCGGCGATCTCGCCGCGCACGATGACGCCGCCGCCGCCGCCGAAGACCTGGATGTGAGCGCCGCCGCGCTCCTTCAGCAGGTCGACCATGTACTTGAAGTACTCGACGTGGCCACCCTGGTAGGAGCTGATGGCGATGCCCCGCGCGTCTTCCTGAAGCGCGGCCGTGACGACCTCTTCGACCGAGCGGTTGTGGCCCAGGTGCACGACCTCGGCGCCCATGCCTTGCAGGAGGCGCCGCATGATGTTGATGGCGGCGTCGTGGCCGTCGAACAGGCTGGCCGCGGTGACGAAGCGCACCTTGTGCTTCGGTCGATACGCGGCGAGCGCCTTGAATTCTGCGGACAGGTCGGTCATGGGCGGGTCTCGGGATGCGGTGTTGTCAGCTCGACACGAGTTCGCGAAGAGTCCGGCGCAGCAGCTTCCCGGTGGCGGAGCGCGGCAGGCTGTCGATGATGCGGATCTGCGACGGGCGCTTGATGTGACCGAGGCGTTGTTCGCAGTGGTCCCGCACGGCGGCGATCAACTCGCTGGGCCTGACGTTCACGCCGTCACGCTTGGGCACGACGAAGGCGACCGGGCATTCGCCGAAGCGATCGTCGGCGATGCCGACCACGGCGCAGTCCCAGACGCCAGGTGCGTCGCGGATCGCGGCCTCGATCTCCTGCGGGTAGACGTTGACACCGCCGGAGATGATCATGTCGTCCTGGCGATCGGTGAGGTAGAGGTAGCCGTCGGCGTCGACATGGCCGATGTCGCCGAAGGTCTGCCAGCCTTTGGGCAGGGTGCGTGCGGCGGTCTTCTCGGGCGCCCTGTAGTAGACGAACGGCGCCACACCGGAAAAGCAGATCAGGCCGGTTGCGCCGGCCGCGAGTTCGTTGCCGGACTCGTCGGCGATGTGCAACGTGCCTTTGCGAACCCGGCCGACCGATCCCGGGTGCACGAGCGCCTCGGTCGAGTCGATCAGCGTCAGGCCGACGCCTTCGCTGCCGGAGTAGTACTCGACGAGGATCGGCCCCCACCAATCGATCATGGCCTGCTTCACCGCCGGCGAGCAGGGCGCTGCGCCGTGCACTGCGCTGCGGTGCATCGGCGCGCTGAACGCGGTGCGGCGCGCGGCGGGCAATTGCAGCAGGCGCTGGAACATGGCCGGCACCCACTGGCTGTGCGTGATCTCTTCCTGCTCGAGCAAGCGCAAAGCCTGGTCGGCGTCGAAGCGCTCCATCACGTGCAGGGTGCCGCCGCCGGCCGTGACGGCCAGCGCGAATCGCAAGGGTGCAGCGTGGTAGAGCGGCGCGGTCGAGAGGTAGCGCACGGGGTCGTCGCCCAGGCCGAACAGCGTGAGCAGGTCGGCAGCGAACGGCGGCGTGCCGCGATAGTCGGCGGGCAGCAGGGGACGGATCACGCCCTTGGGCGTGCCGGTCGTGCCCGAGGTGTAGACCATGAGCGCGCCGGGCGCCTCGTCGGCCGTCGGCAGAGGCGACGCCGCGGCAAGCATCGGCTCCATGGCGTCGAAGCCGGCGATCGCGCCGCGCAGCGACAGCCACGATCGACCGGCTCCGACCAGGGTTCGCAGCGACGCTGCGACTTCGCCCAGCGCCGCGTCAGCGATCACGGCCTTGGCATCGCAGTCTTCGACGAGGTAGCGCAATTCACCGGCGGTCAAACCGGTCGCCATCGGCGTCAGATAGAGGCCGGCACGCCACGCCGCCCAGCC
>JAYSMB010000374.1:0-4186 GCA_043725065.1 Burkholderiales bacterium | reverse complement strand
CGAGGCGTTGGGTCGCGGAGGGCGTCGTTGGAGCAAGCACGGCACTCATGGCGCACTGACCTCGCGCAGCATCGCCATGTCGGCGCTGAGCTGCTTCTTGACGTTGTCGAAGGCGTTTTCAACCGGATTCTTACGCGCGACGAAGATACAGACCGCCGCGGCGACGAAGCTTGCCGCCGGCACGGCGACGAGCAGCCAAGGCACCTGGAAGCCCGCGGGCGGGAGGGCTGCCCACAGCATGATCGCGACGCCTGCGAGCACCAGTCCGACGCTGGTCAGCGCGAGCGCCGCCAGGTACAGGCCGATCCGCAGACTCCAGGCCGAACTCGTTTTCCTGACCTCGTCGCCGACGAGCTCGGCATAAGCCTCGACGTGCTCGCCGAGGATTTGCGGCTCGGTCGCGATCAGGCGAAGCAGCGGATGGATCACGGGCGTACGCCGATCAGTCGCGCGACGACCGGCTCAGAAGGGCGATCAGGCCCATCAGCGCCGCCCCGGTGGCGGCAGCGATCAGCATGGCCTTGATCGGCTCATCCTTGACATAGCCGACCGCGCTGTCGGACGCGCGCATCGCTTTGTCGCGCAGTTGCTGCGAGGTGTCGCGAACCGCCTCGATGCCGCGTCGTGCCGCCGCCTCGGCTTGCGAGGAGACGCGGTTCAGCAAGGGCGCTGCCTGGCTGCGAAGATCTTCCACCTTGGCCGACAGCGTATCGAGCGCGCTGTCGGCGACAGGTTGGGTCGAGTGGATCGCGCCCTGCGCGGTGCCGGCTGCCATGTCGGCCACGTCCTGACCTTGCTGGCCGAGGGGTTTGGTGCTGCTGCTGACGGTGCTCATTGCGGTTCCTTGGTCGAGTGATGGGAGTCCGGCCTTTCGGGCCTGCAGGAAGGGAATGCTGCAAAGATGACAGTGTGCTGCGGTTCCGTTCCGGCGGCGATAGGGTACCTGCGCGCAGCCCTGTCGGGAGAGCCACCCCGGGGCCGTAGGACGCAGCCGACAGCCGCCCGGCGACCGGCGCGCCGATTTATTACGCCGTGGCTGGCCCGAAGGCGGGCGGCTCGCTCTCCATTGCCTCCACGTCGAGGGCCGGCAAGGTCGCCTCGATCAGCGTGCCCTGGCCGGGCGCCGAGACCAGTCGCATCGAGCCGCCTTCGGCTTCGACGCGGTAGCGCATGCCGATCAGGCCGTGGGTCGCGACCCGCTCGACACTGGCGTCGAAGCCGACGCCGTTGTCGCGCACCGCAACGCGCACGTCCCGCTCGCCGTCAGCGGCAAGCTTCACTTCGACCTCGGTGGCCCGCGCGTACTTGGCGACATTGGTCAAGGCCTCCTGGACCAGTCGGTAGACCGTGAGCTGCGATGCAGGGCCGAGATCGACGTGCTCGAAGTCTTCGGCGATGGTGACCTCGCTGCGTTGGGCGAATTCGCGGACCAGGATCTCGAGCGCCGCGACCAGGCCGAGGTTGCTGAGCGACGAGGGACGCAGATCCTCGATGATGCGGCGCTTGAGGGCAATGCCGCCATTGAGAGTCTCGTTCAGGTGGGCCAGGCGTTCGAGGACTTCCGGCGTGGTCTGGCCGAGGCGCGACTTCAGGCGCGCGGCGTCGAGCTTCGCGGCCGTGAGCAGGGCGCCAAGCTCGTCGTGGAGTTCGCGGGCGAGGTGGCTTCGCTCGTCTTCGCGGATCGTCTGCAAGTGCTGGGCAAGCTCCTTCAGTTGCCGCGTCCGCGCCGCGACCTCGACCTCGAGCCGGTCGCGCTCGGTCGCGACGCGCCGACCCTCTTCTTCGGTATGACGATCGAGCGCCGCCGTCTGCCTCAGGTACATGAACAGCGCGAGCAGGCTCACCGCGGCCATCGCCGTGGTGCCGATCCGGTTGAGCATCAAGGTCTGATAGACGCCCTTGCGACCCTTGGCGACTTCGGCGTTTTCCTCGGCGAGCAGCTGGTCGCCGAGCTTGCGCACCTGCTCCATCTTTTCCTTGCCGATGTTGCTCAGCAGCAGATCGCGCCAGGCCCGTTCGGACCCTCTGTCGTGCAGCTCGATCGAGGTCGCCAGCTCGCTCATCTTCTCGTCGCATGCGGCGGCGAGCTGGCGCACCAGCGTGTTCGTGCGCGGATTGGCGGCGTAGTATTTTTCGAGCCAGTCGATCGCTTTGCGCAGACCTTCCTGGGCGTCGCGATAGGGGGCGAGGTACTCGGCGCGCGAGGTCATGAGGTAGCCGCGCTGGCCGGTCTCGGCATCGAGCAGGCTCTGGGCGACGACGTTGAGATTGTTCCGAGCGACGCCGCGGTCGCCTAGCGAATCGAGCGAAGCCGTGGCATCCTGGTACGACACTTCGCCGATGACGAACATCGCCAGCGCTGCCAGCGCGGCCAACGGAAAGGCGACCACGCTGCGCCGGAAGTACGATAAGGGCTTCATCTCCGACTGCCGAACCTAAACTCGCGACCGTCGCGCTCCTTGCGCGAAAGGCCGCTCCCACCATGATCAGAATTGCCATCATCGACGACCACGCCATCGTTCGAGCGGGCCTGCGTCAGTTTTTTTCCGAACAGGTCGATCTGACCGTGGTTGCCGAAGCGGCGAACGGCCGCGATGCGATCGACATCGTGCGCAAGGGCGACGTCGACGTGATCCTGATGGATCTGTCGATGCCCGACCAAAGCGGCGTCGATGCGCTGGCCGCGATCAAGGCGCGCGCGCCGGATCTGCCTGTTCTCATCCTGTCGGGCTTTCCCGAGGAGCACTACGCCACGACGTTGCTGCGCCAGGGCGCGAGCGGCTACCTCAACAAGGACTGCGACCCCGAGGAGATCGTCAAGGCGATCCGCACCGTCTACCGGGGCCGCAAGTACATCACCGCGGGCGTGGCCGAGCTGCTTGCCGACGGGCTGGGCGGCGGCGCCGGCGACAAGCCGGCTCACGAGCAGCTTTCCGAGCGCGAGTTCCAGGTCTTCCTGCGACTTGCCAAGGGCGAAACGATCGGTCACATGGCCAACAGTATGTCGCTCAGTGTCAAGACGGTGAGCACCTATCGGACTCGCGTGATGGAGAAGATGAAGCTCGAGTCGAACAGCGACCTGACCTACTACGCCCTGAAGAACGGGCTCATCCAGTAGCGGCACGCCGGCGCGTTCGCGCATGCGGCCTAGGAGAGCGCGTCGAGGTCGCCGTGGCCTGAACCACCGTCGGCGATACGGCAGCAGTAGAGGATCAGGGCGTCGATCTCGTTGGATTTGTCGAAGACCCGGTCGGCGCCGAGTTCGAGGCACTTTCGGCGCATGTCGGGCGTGGCGTAGTTGCTGAGAACGACAAGTTTGACCGGCGCGGGCAAAGTCGCTGCCGCCTTGAGAACGCCGAGCCCGGAGCCGCTCTTCAGGAAGATGTCGACAACGACCAGATCGCAGTGGTTCTCGGTCCGGCTCAGCCAGCCGACCGCGCCGGACTCGTCCTCGGCGCTGCCGACGACGCGTATCGGTGCCATCTCTTCCAAGGCGGCGACGAGGTTCTCCCGAATGACCGGGCTGTCCTCGACGATGAACGCCTTGAGCTGTTTCATGGCAAGCCGATCGCCCACCGCGCTTGACGAATCATGCCGAAAGGCATGGTGCGGCTGCGAGAAAGCGGTGGAGGAAAGCAAAACGGGGGCACGCTCGGCGGACGGGGACGACCGGCGCAGTGTCCCGCAAGGCCGCGGCCCGGGCAAACGTCGAAGCGCCATTTCGCGTGTGGGAATCTTCCTACAAAGCATCGTCGTCGTCGCGGCCATTGCCTTCGCGAACGCGCCGGCGCGGGCTGCGGACAAGGCCGCGATCGTGGTCGGATCGAAGCGATTCACCGAGTCGTACATCCTCGGCGAGATCGTGACCCAGAGCCTTGCTGCCGCCGGCCGCCCGGCCTCGCATCGACAGGGGCTCGGCAACACCGGCATCCTCGAGCAGGCGCTTGCCAGCGGCTCGGTCGACATCTATCCCGAATACACCGGCACGATCGTTCGCGAGTTGCTCAAGCGCGAGGGCAACCCGAACCTTGTCGAACTGAACGCGTGGCTCGCGCCCCGCGGCCTGAAGGCGGCTGTGCCGTTCGGCTTCAACAACACCTATGCGCTGGCGATGCTGGAGTCGCGTGCGCAAGCGCTCGGGATCACGAAGCTCTCCGACCTGCTGCGGCCGGCCGCAGCAGGTCTG
>JAYSMB010000373.1:0-3411 GCA_043725065.1 Burkholderiales bacterium | reverse complement strand
GAATACCTTTGCCTGCAGCTCGGCGCGCGCGAACACGAAGTGTTCGCCGTACTCTTTCTCGACGCGCAAAGCCGCCTCATCGCGCTCGAGGAAATGTTTCGCGGCACCTTGACGCAGACCTCGGTCTATCCGCGCGAAATCGTCAAGCGTTCGCTCGAGCGCGGCGCCGCAGCCGTCATCCTGGCGCACAACCATCCTTCGGGCGCGGCCGAACCGTCGCGTGCCGACGAGTTCCTGACCCAGACTCTCAAGAGCGCGCTCGCGCTGGTCGACGTTCGCGTCCTCGACCACCTCGTCGTCGGCAATGGAACGGTGGTCTCGTTCGCCGAACGAGGGTTGCTGTGAGGCCAAGGCCCGTGAAAGCGAATTCGCTGCGCGAGCTGACCGAGCTGCGCAGCGCACTGCTCGAGCGGCGCCGCGTCGCCGAGGCCAAGCTGCGGGCCGAGCGCGAGCATGCGCTTCGCGAGCGGCGCGAACGTTCGCTGTTCGCCACGACCGTCGGCGCCGTCCTTCCGCTGCGCAAGCCCGCGCACGCCGCACCCGAGCGGCCGCGACCGCCGGCGCGGGCGCGCCAGCGGGAGCGCGACGATGCGGCCGTGCTGGCGGAAGCGATTTCCGACGAGTTCGACGCCGAGTCGCTGCTCGACACCGACGACGCGCTTTCGTTTCGCCGGCGTGGCATCGGCATCGACGTCGTGCGCAAGCTCCGGCGCGGCGTCTGGGTGCTGCAAGGCGAGCTCGACCTGCACGGCTTGCGCAGCGACGAGGCCCGCGAACATCTGGCGGAGTTCCTGCGCGAAGCGGCGCGTACGGGCACGCGCTGCATACGAATCGTTCACGGCAAAGGCCATGGTTCGCCGGGCCGC
This sequence comes from Burkholderiales bacterium, assembly GCA_043725065.1. Taxonomy (GTDB): domain Bacteria; phylum Pseudomonadota; class Gammaproteobacteria; order Burkholderiales; family Burkholderiaceae_C; genus Schlegelella_A. The sequence goes on along the minus strand of JAYSMB010000373.1, from coordinate 2,545 downwards.
GAGCCGGTGCTCAAGGCCAAGGTCAAGTCCTGGCTGGTGCAGCGCAGCGAAGTGCTGGCCTTCACCTATGCGCGCGCCTCCGACGGAGGCCACGGCGCGCTGATCGTGCTGCTGAAGCCCTAAGCCAGCATCCTCGTCGCCGCTGCACTGATCGCCATTGCGGCGGGACAGCCAGGCTGGCTGGTGAGCAGGAGGCCGCGCTTTTTTACCGCTTCGCGCACGGCGGGATCGCTCGGGATCTCGCCCATCAGCTCGAGCAGCAGCGGCTCGCTGTCGCCTTCGGCCTTGAGTTGCGGCGCCACGAACCGATCGACGACAAGCTGGAGCTGATTGCCGATCTTCCGCCCTTCGCCCGCCGCGCTCACCTGGTTGACGATGAGCCGGATGTGGCGGCGCTTCTGCAGCGTCGCGAGGACCTTGATCGTCGCGTAGGCGTCGGTCATCGAAGTCGGCTCGGGTGTGACGATGACGAGCACGTCGTCGGCGAGCGAGATCGCGTGCAGCACGACGTCGGAGATGCCGGCGCCGGTGTCGAGCAGGATGCGGTCGAAGCGCGGCCGGACCTGGGCGATGATGTCGACCAGTTGCTGGCGCACCTGCGGCGTCAGGCGCGAGTACTCGACGAGCCCGGAGCCGGCGAGCAGCACCGAGAAGCCGCCCGGCGCGGGCAGGATCGCCTGCTCGAGCGTCGCCTTGCCAGTGAAGACATCGTGCAGCGTGATCTTGGGATGCAGATTGAGCACGACGTCGAGGTTGGCCAGGCCCAGGTCGGCATCGAGGACCAGCACCCGCTCGCCGCGCTCGGCCAGCGCCGCCGCCAGATTGGCCGAGACGAAAGTCTTGCCGACGCCGCCTTTGCCGCTGGTCACCGCGAGAATCTTGCCGCTCATCACAAGTCCGCGAACTGCGACGTACCGAACAGCAGACCCTTTTCCTCGGCCGACACCAGCGAGACCGCCGGCTGCTCGAGGCAGGCGCGATTGCGGCCTTGCGACTTGGCGCGATAGAGCTGCTGGTCGGCGCGCTCGACCCAGAGCAGGGGAGAAGAGCGCACCCACTGCGGCGCGAACGCCCCGCCGATCGAGACCGTGACCCGCACGTCGATACCCGGCGTGATCGGAATCGTCATCGCCTGCACGCGCAGCCGGATCCGCTCGGCCACGGCCTGCGCGAACGAAGGCGCGCAGTTGGGCAGGATCATCGCGAACTCTTCGCCGCCGAATCGCGCCACTGTGTCCATCGGCCGGATGCACTCGTGCAAGGCGTGGGCAACGGCTCTCAGAACACCGTCGCCGGCCGGATGGCCGTGGGCGTCATTGACCTTCTTGAAATGGTCGATGTCGATCATCAGCACCAGCGCCGGCTCGCCGGCGCGCGCGACGCGATCGACTTCGCTCGCGAGCGTGAGCTCGAACTGGCGGCGATTGGCCAGGCCGGTGAGCGGATCGCGGCTGGAGAGCTCGCACAGACCATCGATCACGGCCTGAAGCCAGGCGGCCTTGCCCGCGACCTGGAGGTCGGGAAGCGGATGCCCCGATTGCTCGAGCAACTGCAGCGCGCCATCGAGGCTGAGCGCGTTCGAGTCGTTGAGCGTGGGGTCGATCGAAATGGGCACTCGCGGATGGTGACGAAGTTCGGTTCAGTCTAGCAGCGCACCGCCCTGCCGGACGTGCGAAAAAGCAGCCCCGAAGGCACCTTGTCAGCGGGATGCCGGCAGGAACAGTTCGAGCAGGTCGTTCAGGAAGTCGAAGCCCCGTTCGGTCGGCCGCACGTGATGCAGGTCACGCACGACCAGGCCGCGCCGCTCGGCCTCCGCAAGCGGCCGGTCGATCGCCGTCACCGGCAGGCCGGTGCGCTCGGCAAAGCGCGCGATCTCGAAACCCTCGCGCAGGCGCAAGGCGTTGAGCATGAACTCGAACGGCAGGTCGGCGCGCGTGACTTCGGTCTCCGAGGCGAGCGCCGAACCGGCCTCGGCACCTGCCATGTAGGCCGACGGCTCGCGCAAACGAACCTGACGCACGACGCGATGCGCGAAGCTCAACTTGCCGTGCGCGCCGGCGCCGATGCCGAGGTAGTCGCCGAACTCCCAGTAGTTGAGGTTGTGGCGCGAGCGGTGGCCCGGCCGCGCGTAGGCGGAGACTTCGTAACGGTCGAGGCCGGCGGCCTGCGTGAGCATGGCGATCCGGTCGAGCATGGCAAACGCCTGATCATCGTCGGGCACGCTCGGCGGGTTCTTCGCGAAGAAGGTGTTCGGCTCGATCGTCAACTGGTAGACCGAAAGGTGCGGCGGCTCGAAGGCAAGGGCAGCGGCGAGATCGGCTTCGCAGTCGTCAAGCGTTTGCCCGGGCAAGGCGTACATCAGGTCGATATTGAAAGTCTCGAAAGCGTCTCGGGCCTCGGCGATCGCGGCGCGCGCCTGTGCAGCGTCGTGAACGCGGCCAAGCGCCGCCAAGCGACCGTCATCGAAGCTCTGCACGCCGATCGACAGGCGCGTCACGCCGGCTTTGCGAAAGGCGTGAAAACGCTCGCGCTCGAAGCTGCCGGG
>JAYSMB010000372.1:0-2692 GCA_043725065.1 Burkholderiales bacterium | reverse complement strand
ATCCGCAAGATCACGCCTGCCGGTGTCGTCACTACGTTTGCCAAGTAGTCGGGTATCACTGGCCGCGCCGGGACGGCATCGACGTTGTCGGCACAGCGGGCGAGGCCGGAATCCGGCTCGGGGTCGAGGTCGGTCGCAGACGGTTCGCTCCGACACAAGTCGTCGTGGTGTGTGGAAGGCGAGAATCGCGTCTTCGCCCATGATGGGAACGCGCCGATGCTGCAACTGCACTACTTTCCTGGCAACGCCAGCCTGATCCCGCACATCGTGCTCGAAGAGCTCGGCGTGCCGTTCGAGCTGAAGTACGTCGATCGCGCGGTCGCGGCGCACGAGTCGGCCGACTACCTGGCGTTGAATCCGAACGGATTGATCCCGGTGCTGGTCGAGACTGGGAACGGCGGCGAAGCGAACCCGCTCGTCCTCTACGAGACGCTTGCCGTCTGCCTGCCTCACGAATACCTTGCAGGCCACGCTCATCATCTACTTCTATCCCGAGCGCTGGGCTGACGACGATGCTGCGATCGCGCAGGTGAAGGCGCACGCCGAAACCAAGGTCGGCACGCTGCTCGACCAGCTCGACGCCGAGTTCGCACGGCACGGCGCGCCGTGGTTGCTCGGCGACGAATTCAGCCTCGCCGATATCTACGCCATGGTGCTGTGCCGCTGGACGCGCGGCTTCGGCCGGCCGGCGCGCGATCTTCCGCACTTGAAGCCCTGGCTCGATCGCATGCTCGAGCGGCCGGCGACGCAGCGCGCTTTCGCGACCGAAAAGCTGCCACCGCCCCGGGTCTAGTCGCTTCGCTCGGCACTGGCCCGTGCGCGCTGCGGCGCTACGCAGCGAGCCCGCGCATCCACCACTGCGTGAGCGGCGTATCCGGCTTGGCGAGCCGCCGCTCGTCGAGCAGCGCACGGCCCGCATCCTTCATGCCGCCGCGGGCCGCGGCCGCGAGCAGCGTCTGGTCGATCACGTCGCGCTGTGCGTGGCTGCCGCCGATGCGCGCCGCGATCGGCAGCAGCGCATGGATCGCCTGCGCGGCGGCTTCGAAGCGGCCTTGGCCGAAGTCGAGCAGGCCGCGCATCAGCGGCATGGCGATATCAAACGTGACCTCGCGATTCCACTGTCCGCCACGCGCCGCGATCCGCAGCGAGCTTCGCATCCACGCATCCGCGTGACCGAGCTCGCCGGCGCCGATCAGCGCGATCAGGGCATGCACGTCGTTGAACGCCGACTGGCCGGCGGCCGTGGCGTCGAGCGGCCAGCCGGCGCGCAGGCGCTGCCAGCGGCCGCCGACGTCGGCGCCTTGCAGGTGCAGCCGCCAGAGCAGCGACGCGGCGTCGACCCGTTGCAGCGTGATCTCGTTGGCCTCGGCGTTCAGGTAGGTGTCGAACACGGCCAGCGCGCGCGCGTGGTCGAGCGCTTCGAGCGCGAACAGCGCCTCGTGCCAGCCCAGGTGGCCGGCGAATCCGTTGCCCTCGCCCCAGTGCTGGCGCCACTCGCCCATCCAGCGCGCGCCTTCTTCGTGACGGCCCCGCATCTCCATGACATGGGCGACGGCGTGGATCGCCCAGGGCACGCGCGCCGGCCCGGCCAGCGCCTGCCGGCCGACCGCTTCGGCCTCGGCGAAGCGCATCGATTCTTCGAGGCCGAAGGCGTGGTGGCCGAGCAGATAGGGATGCAGGGCATCGTCCGGCGTCCAGGCCGGCAGCACCCGCTCGACACGCGCCAGCAGCATGGCGGCGTCGCCGCGATAGAAGTCGAACAGCAGGGCCCACTGCAGGGCCAGCGCATCGCGTGGATGGTCGAGGAGAATCGCCTGCCATGCGGCCGATGCCGCGTGCCAGTCGCCGCGCGCAAGCAGGCGCAGCGCGTAGAGATGGGCTCGCTCGCGCGCGTTGGCGTGAGCAACGAGTGCCTCCGCGGCGTCGAGGAGGTCGTTCGCTTCGCGGGCAAGCGAAGGCTCGGTGAGGCTGAGCAGAAAGCCGGCCTTCATCACACCCGGCAACAGCCAGCCGGGGTCGGCGGCGATCGCGGCGTCGAGATCTTCGACGGGCGTGCCGTAGAACGACATCATTCGCCATAGGGCGCTCTCGATTGCGACGAGCGCGGCGCGCGACGCCGTGCTCGTCGTGTTGCCTTGCGCGTCGCGGAGCGTCATGACGTTGTCATCTGAGCGAAGCGAAGGATCTCATCCGCCGCCGAGATCCTTCACTTCGTTCAGGATGACAACGGTTCAGGACGACAGCGGTTCCGGCCACGTGCGCGGCGCCGGCCGCATCGCTTCCCATGCGGCCGACATCTGCAGCACGCCGAGATCGTCGTGGCGTTTGCCGGCGATCTGCAGGCCGATCGGCAAGCCGGCGCGCGTGTAGCCGCAGTTGATGCTCGCGGCCGGCTGCTCGCTCATGTTGTACGGGACGGTGAAGCAGATGTGCTCGAGTGGCCGGTTCGCGTCGTCGGTCGGCGAGGCGAGCTCGGCGGCGAACGCGGCGATCGGCGCGGTGGGCGAGAGCACGAAGTCCAAGGACCGGTGCGCGGCGACGGCGGCGTCGCGCATCGCGCCCATCTGGCTGTAACCGACGAAGACCTGCTCGCCGGCATTGACTCGTTCTGGCGCATGCGTTCCTGGCTTGAGTTCTCGCGCCTGCCGCCCGAACGCCGGGCCAAGGTGCTGCCCTTCATCGCCCAATGGGT
>JAYSMB010000371.1:0-2381 GCA_043725065.1 Burkholderiales bacterium | reverse complement strand
GTGCTTGCCTTCGCCCTGATCGGCATCTCGTCCCGGACCGAGCCCTACCGTGCGCTCGGCGCCGTGCCCGCCTCCGCAGAGGCGAATGCGCTCGCCGTGTTTCGCGCCGATGCAAGCGAAAAACAGATGCGCGAAGCGCTGCGTGCGGCCAGCGCTCGCATCGTCGGCGGTCCGACCGTCACCGACGCCTACCTGCTGCGCCTCGGCGATCCCGGTCCCGATACGCTGGCTCGTCTGCGCGCACAGCCGGGCGTTCTCAGGGTCGAGTCGCTCCAGGGCGAGCCAGGGCGATGAAGGCGCTGATCGCCGCCGGCGTGCTGTGCCTTTTCGGCCTCGCCGTCGCGCATGCGGCGGACCCGGCGAGCACGCCGGCGTCGGCCGAGGCGGAGCAGCAGGTGCTGGTGTTGCTGAACCTGCCGCCGCCTCACTTTCGACCCGACGGCAACTACACCGCCGGCTACGCCGATGCCGCCGGGAGCGCGACGCGGCGCCGCCTGGCCACCGCCCTGGCACGCGGCAACGGCCTCCGTCTCGCGACCGACTGGCCGATGCCGATCCTCGGTCTCGACTGCTACGTGATGGACGTGCCACCGCCGCGCCACGCCGACGACGTGGCGGCTCTGCTGGCTCGCGACCCGCGCGTCGTGTGGGCCCAGCCGATGAACGTGTTCCGATCCCTGGGTCACGACGACCCGCTGTTCAGCCTGCAACCCGCGGCCCGCGAGTGGCATCTGAGCGAAATGCACGCGACGGCGACCGGGCACGGCGTGCCTGTCGCGATCATCGACAGCGGCGTTCAGCTCGATCATCCGGATCTCGCCGGGCAGGTTGCGCTGAATGCCAATTTCGTCGGCGATCGCGACGACCGCGCCGAGAGCCACGGCACGGCAGTCGCCGGCATCGTCGCGGCGCGCGCCGACAACCACGTCGGCATCGCCGGCGTCGCGCCGGGGGCGCGCCTGTTCGCGTTGCGCGCCTGCCGGCAGGCGTCGCCGGCCGACACGGTGTGCACGACCCTGGGTCTGGCGCTGGCCATGCACATGGCCATCGATCGGGGCGCGCAGATCATCAATCTGAGCCTGGGCGGCCCGCCAGACCGGCTGATCGAGAAACTGATCGAGGCCGCGCTGGCGCGTGGCATCAGCGTCGTCTCCGCGGCGGACCGCACGATGGCCAGGGGCGGCTTTCCGGCGGGCCTGCGCGGCGTCGTCGCCGTCGTCGACGAAGCGTCGGACGCAGCGCCGGCCGGCATGGTCGCGGCGCCGGGCACCGATGTGCCCGCGACACTGCCCGGCTCGCGCTGGGCCCTGGTATCGGGAGCGTCGTATGCGGCGGCGCACGTCAGCGGTCTGCTGGCCCTGATGCGCGAGGCGCAAGGCAAGGCGAAGGGCGCAAGCGGATCGGTCGACACCAAGCTCGTCTTGAAGGCCGATGGACAGATCGACACCTGCGCGAGCCTGAGTCGCGCCGCTGCGATTTGCGCCTGCGACTGCGCGGCCGCGGCACAGATGGCCGTCTCGATCACGCGGCACTGACGTGCGGCGGCCCGGCCCCTTCCCGCGCTGGGGTCGCGGCCTGGCGTGTGCTGTCGGCGGCGCGGTGCTCGCGACGGCGGCGCAGGCCCAGTTCGGCGCCAGCGTCGCAGTCGACTCCGACTATCGCTATCGCGGCGTCTCGCTCAGCGACTCGAAGCCGAGCCCTCGCTTGACGCTGAACTACGACGCACCGGACCGCTGGTACGCGGGCGCTTCGGTGACACGCGCGGCCCTGACCTCGCGCGACCGCTATGCCCAGATGCTCGGCTATGCGGGCTGGGCGACGCAGGCCGCGGATGGCCGCAGCTTCGAGATCGGTATCGACGCTTCTCACTTCGCCGGCATTGCGGGCTACGACTTCGCCGAAGCGTTCGTCGGGCTTCTCGCGGAGCGATGGAGCGCACGCCTGTACTACGCGCCCAACTACTACGGCCGGCACGTGCAAGTGGGCTACGCGGAGTTCAATGCCCACGTGCCGCTCGATCAGCGGGCCCGGCTTTTCGGCCACGTCGGCGCGCTCGTGCCGCGCGGTGGCGTCAACGGCGATGCCGGCAAGACGCGAAGCGACATCAGCGCCGGCGCTGGCCTCGCCCTGCGCGGCTGGGACCTGCATCTCGCGGCGGTGGCCGCGTCGCGTGGCGGCCCGTATCCGGCGGTCTACGGCGGCCGACGGGCCGCGATCGTCGCCGGCGCTTCGTTCTTTTTTTGAGCGCCATCGCCAGGGCCGATGAACCTTTGCGGGTCGGACCGGCATTGACGGTTGCCGTCACGTGCAAGCACGCACGAAAGGCGGTCAACGAGGAGATGTCGATGCGTAATTTGCAGATGATCCTGAGCGCGACGGCG
>JAYSMB010000370.1:0-5221 GCA_043725065.1 Burkholderiales bacterium | reverse complement strand
CAAGAAAAAAGGGGCAGCTCGCGCCGCCCCCATGATTCGTGACCGAACAGTCGCTCAGAGCGAGTAGTACATGTCGAACTCGACCGGATGCGTCGCCATGCGAAAGCGCGTCACTTCCTGCATCTTCAAATCGATGTAGGCGTCGATGTAGCTGTCGGTGAAGACGCCGCCCTTGGTCAGGAAGGCCCGGCCCTTGTCGAGGTAGTCGAGCGCCTGTTCCAGGCTCGAGCACACGGTCGGGATCTTCGCGTCTTCTTCGGGCGGCAGGTGGTACAGGTCCTTGCTGGCCGGGTCGCCCGGATGGATCTTGTTCTCGACGCCATCGAGACCCGCCATGAGCAAGCCGGTGAAGGCCAGATAGGGATTGGCCAGGGGATCAGGGAAGCGCGCTTCGACGCGGCGGCCCTTCGGGTTGGCGACGTACGGAATGCGGATCGAGGCCGAACGATTCTTCGCGCTGTAGGCGAGCTTGACCGGTGCCTCGAAGCCGGGCACCAGCCGCTTGTAGCTGTTCGTTCCCGGGTTCGTGATCGCGTTCAGGGCCCGGGCGTGCTTGATGATCCCGCCAATGTAATACAGGGCGAATTCCGACAGGCCGGCATAGCCGTCGCCGGCGAACAGGTTCTTGCCGCCCTTCCACACCGACTGGTGCACGTGCATGCCCGAACCGTTGTCGCCGACGATCGGCTTGGGCATGAAGGTCGCCGTCTTGCCGTACGAATGGGCGACGTTCTGAATCACGTACTTCTGCAGTTGCAACCAGTCGGCGCGCTGCACCAGCGTCGAGAACTTGGTGCCGATCTCCATCTGCGCCTGCGCCACCTCGTGGTGATGCACTTCGACCGGAATGCCGAGCGACTCGAGGATCAGGCACATTTCCGAGCGCATGTCCTGGAACGAGTCGACCGGCGGGGTCGGGAAATAGCCGCCCTTGACCGAGGGGCGATAGCCCGAGTTGCCGTGCTCGTACTCCTTGGCCGAGTTCCACGAAGCTTCTTCGGATTCGATCTTGCAAAAGCAGCCCGACATGTCGACCTGCCAGCGCACGCTGTCGAAGATGAAAAACTCGGGCTCGGGGCCGAAATACGCCGCGTCGCCGAGGCCGGACGCTTTCATGTAGGCCTCGGCACGTTTGGCCAGCGAACGCGGGTCGCGCTCGTAGGGCTTGCCGTCGCCCGGCTCGACGACGTCGCAGGTCAGGATCAGCGTCGGCTCCTCGAAGAACGGGTCGATGTTGGCGGTGTCGGGGTCCGGCATGAGCTGCATGTCGGACGCCTCGATGCCCTTCCAGCCCGCGATCGACGAGCCGTCGAACGCATGGCCGCCCGTGAATTTCTCTTCGCTGAAGGCCGAGACCGGCACCGTCACGTGCTGCTCCTTGCCGCGGGTATCGGTGAAGCGGAAGTCGACGAACTTGACTTCGGCTTCCTTCACCAGGTTCATCACGTCGGCGACGGTCTTGGCCATCAATAAATCTCCGGAAAAAAGCGACTAGCGGGGGTTGTGGGCGAAAGCGCTGTCTTGGCAGGGACGAACCGGCCCCAAAAACGCGCATGAAAATTTAGCAGAAAGCATGCCAGTGACAAATGCCCCGCCAGCGCCGCGACGGTGCGCCTGGACGCACCGCTATGGCGCCGGCGATCACACCCTAACGCACCAGCTCGGGGCCGATTCTGGCTCCTTGAGCGCGCAGCTCTTCGAGCAGCGCCCGATAGGCCTCGTCGAGGCGATCCCGGTCGCCCTTCACGCCGAGTTCGATATGGCGGCCCCACTCGGGATGATCGACGCTGGGCAGGCTGAACACCTTGATGCCTGGGAACTTGCTCTCGATCGACTCCATGAGCGGCGTCAGCGCCGCCTCCATCGCTCCGAAGACGATCACCGATAGCTCGCGCGTCGCATGCGCGGAATGCAACGGGCGATACACGGTGTCGAGCACCCACTCGATCATCGGCCAGGCCATCACCGGGAATCCCGGCACGAAGAACACGCCGCCTTCGCCCATACGCAGCGAGAAACCCGCGATCTTGTTGTACGGGTTGGGGATGATGTCGGTGCCCTGCGGAAACATGGCCATGTTGAGGCGGTGCTTGTTGTCGTCGCGATCGGGATCGAACGCCGTGCCCTGCTCGCGGGCCACGTCCTTCATGCGCTCGATCACGAAATCGCGCGCCTGCGGATGCAAGGCCAGCGGCACGCCCAGCGCCGCCGCGGCGCACTGCCGCGTGTGATCGTCGGGCGTCGCGCCGATCCCACCGCAGGAGAACACCACGTCGCCGCTGGCGAACGCGTATTTCAAGTCGGCGGTGATGCGCTCGGGCTGGTCGCCCACATAGCGCGCCCAGGACAGCGAGAGCCCGCGTGCCGCGAGCAGCTCGATCGCCTTGGGCAGGTGCTTGTCGGCGCGCTTTCCCGACAGGATCTCGTCGCCGATGATGATGAGGCCGAAGTTCATGCGGCGATTCCTTCTTGCGGCGCCGGAGGAGGAAGATGGGGCGGCGGCGCCGGTTCCTGCGTCGCGATGGCCAGGCTTTCGGCGGCGCGCAGATCGCGCAGCGCCGCCAGCAGGTAGTGCGCGAACCAGAGCGCGGAGAACGCGAACATCAGCGTGTAGAGCCAGATCGAGACGACGATGAGAAGGGGCGCGAAGACCAGCGCGAGCGCGCTCACTGCCCACAGCAGCGAAGGCGCGGCGCCGAGATAGCCGCTGACCACGCCCATGCCGAACAGTGGCCAGCGGTGCGCGGCGATCAGCCTGCGCCGTTCGTCGCGGCTGGCGTGCAGCGCGAGCACATCGAAGGCGAACACCCGGTAGCTGAGCCAGCCCCAGATCAGCGGCGGAATGAACCAGAGCGGAATGCTCGCGACCAATGCGGCCAGGGCGGCGACCGTGCAGACGAGAGACCAGGCCAGGCTTTGCCAGAAGCCCGCGCCATGGCGGCGCTCGAGCTGGGCGAAGCGACGCGACACGACGAGGCGGACCATCGCCGGCGTCATCAAGGCGGCGACGAACACGAGCGAAGCGACGACAAAGACCGGCACCGCAAGCGCCACGATCAGTAGCGGCGCGACAACGCTCTGAAAGCTCGCACCGCCCACCGACGCAAGCCAGCGAAAAACCGACGACAGCAACGCCCACTCCTCGAGCGAGGCGCGCACCGCATCGACCGCCGGCTCCCAGAAGAAGTAACCCAGCAGCATCGCCGCGCCGCCGACGATCAGCAGCGGCGCCAGCGACAACGCGATCACCTTCGGGTGCAGGCAATACGCTGCCGCGCGCCAGAACGCATCGAGCAGGGATCGCGTCATGTGGCCCGGATCAAGGTCCGGACGGAAAAAGGCATTGAGCGAGTGTACGAGGGCGGCCGCCTGCGCCTGTTGGCGACGCACGGGGCTCGGCGCCGGGCCGTCAGGCTGTGGGCACCTGCCAATTCCTAACGGTTTTTCCGCACGGGCACGCGCTGCGCGTCGCCGCCACACCCCCATCGGCGAAGCGGCTGCCTAGAATTTCGCGATGCTGCTGCACTCAACGTCCCTACTCGTGGCGGCCTCGGCCAGTCTCGTCGTCGCCAGCGCCGCTGCGGCGACCATCGGCGTGCAGCAACGCCAGCGTCGCGGCGTCTGGTGGTGGATCGCGGCAAACATCGCGCTGGCCGGTGCGCTCGCAGCGCATGCGCTCGAAGATCAATCCGTCCTGCTCGCGCCGCTCGCCGCGGCCCTCGCGCTGCAATGGCCCGTCGTCACCTTGGCCGGAATGCGGCGCTTCTTTTCGCGCGGCGCCAGCGCCGTGCCGCCGTGGGCCGACTGGATCGTGCTCGCGGTGGCGGCCGGCGCATCGGTCGGAAGCTGGTTCTCACCGTTCAGCTGGGCCAGCCCGGGCGAGGTGTTGGCCGTGGCGATGCTCCTGGTCACGCTGCACGCCGCCTTCGCGGTCTGGCGCCTCGAGGACTTCACGACCACGCCGATCCTCAAGGGCCTGCTCCTCGCCCTGGCCTGCAGCGGCGCGCTCCAGACGGCGTGGCTGGGCCTCGCCCTGTTCTACCTCTCGCCCGGGCTCGCCGTGGCCGATCTGCCGCTCGGCGCCCTGCTTGGCCCGACCGCCGTGGCCCTGCTCATGCCGCAGCTCTCGCTCGTCATGAACCACGAGCGCGGCGTTGCGCAATTGCGTGCTTCGCACCGTAAGTTGCGCCACATGGTCGAAGTCGATCCGCTGACGCGCCTGCCCAACCGCCGGCACTTTCACGACCTGGCGACCAAGGCGGTCCAGCCCTCGCCGGAACTGGCGACCGTGCTCGTGTTCGACATCGACCGCCTGAAGTACGTCAACGAGGTGCTCGGCCACTCGGTCGGCGACGAGGCGCTGCGTCAGGTCGGCATGGCCTTGCGCGAGACGCTGCGCCGGCGCGATGTTGCCGGCCGGCTGGGTGGCGACGAATTCGCCGCCGTCCTGCCGCGGACCAAAGTCACCGACGTCGAGGCGGTGATTCTGCGCATCAACGCGCGCATCGACGACCGCCAGGTCGCGCCGCGAATCGCCCGCGTCTGTCTCAACGTCGGCGCGACACAGATGCAGACGAACGAAACGATCGCCGACGCCCTGCGGCGCGCCGAGATCAAACTCGAGAACACACGCGACAAGCGGCGCGAGGCCGAGGCATTGGCGGCTCAGATGGCCGATTCGCTACCGGCGTCGGAAGCGATGCCGGCCCTGGCGGAAGCCCTGGCCATGGCCAGGCGCGGGCCGATCTCGGCGGCGATGCCGCTCACGCTCATCCCGGTGGGCGAAGTGCTGTCGGCGACAAGAACCTGAGGTCGCTATTCAGCGCGGCAGGCTGAGCATCGGCCAGCCCCTGCGCGTCGCCTCGCGACGCAATCGATCGTCCGGATCGACCACGACGGGGTGGCTCACGGCGCGAAGCAGCGGCAGGTCGTTCGTCGAATCGCTGTAGAAGGTCGCCTCGGCAAGCGCGGTCCCGGCGATGCCTTGTTCGCGCAGCCACGCCGACAGACGAAGCACCTTGCCCTCGCGCATGTTGAGAACGCCGACGTTGGCGCCGGTGAACCTGCCGTCATGCTCCTCGAGCCCGGTCGCGATGAGGTCGGCATCGGCGAAGCCAAGCAAGGGAGCGATCGGCTCGGTGAGGAAACGGTTGGTGGCGGTCGTCAGCACCAACCTGTCTCCCGCATCGCGATGCCTGACCAACAGCGCATGCGCCGCGGC
>JAYSMB010000369.1:0-8200 GCA_043725065.1 Burkholderiales bacterium | reverse complement strand
CGTGTGGGGCGTCGGCGCCGTCTACCTGATGACGCCGTCGAGCACCGAGCAGCTGATCGTCATGGTCGTCATTTCCGCGACCGCTTCGGGCGCGGTGCCCGCGTTCGGGAACTACCTGCCGGCGACCTACGCGTACACCGTTCCGGCGATGCTGCCGTTCATCGTCTGGAGCGCGATGCGGGGCGACGCGCTTCATCCGGCGCTGACGCTGCTGGCCATCGTCTTCACCAGCGCGTACATGGTTCTGGCCTGGCGCTTCAACACCCACCTGTTGCATTCCCTGCTGTTGCGCTTCGAGAACCTCGACCTGGTCGAGAGCCTGCGGCGACAGCGCAACATCGCCGAGCAGGCCAACGTCGCCAAGTCGCGTTTTCTTGCGGCGGCAAGCCACGACCTGCGCCAGCCGGTTCACGCTCTCGGCATATTCGTGAGCGCGCTGCGCGGGCGAACGATGGACGCCGAGGCCGAACGACTCGTCGAGCATCTCGATGGATCGGTAGAAGCGCTCGACAGCCTGTTCGTCGCCCTGCTCGATATCTCGCGACTCGACGCCGGCATCGTCCAGTCGCAGCTCGAATCGTTTCCGGTCCAGCCCATGCTCGAGCGGATCTGCGCCGATCACGACGGCGAGGCCGCTGCGAAAGGCATTCGTCTCGTGCTCCATGCATGCGCGGCGATGGTCCACAGCGATGCCGTGCTGGTCGAGCGGATCGTTCGCAACATCGTGGCCAATGCCGTGCGCTACACGCGAGCCGGTCGCGTCGTGGTCGGCTGTCGCCCCCGTAGCGGGCATCTGAGCATCGAGGTCTGGGACACCGGCCGCGGCATCGCCCGCGAGCAGCAGGAACGGGTGTTCGAAGAGTTCTATCAGCTCGACAACCCGGAACGCGACCGCGCCAAGGGACTGGGCCTCGGCCTGGCGATCGTCAAGCGGCTGTCGCTGCTGCTCGACTGCCCGGTCACCCTCGTCTCCGAGCCGGGCAAGGGATCGGTGTTCAGGATTGCCGTTCCACTGTCGCTGGCGTCAGCAGCCTCGGGCGCGGCGCGACCGCTCGAAGCGCCGCGGCCGGCGGCATCGGGCGGCCTGATCCTGGTCGTCGACGACGAACTCGCGATCCAGGAGGCGATGCGAAGCCTGCTTGCGGGCTGGGGCTACGAGCCGATCGTCGCGGGTTCGTGCGCGCAGATGCTGGAGCGCATCGCCGACTGCGCGACCCGGTCCGACCTCATCATCTGCGACTACCGCTTGCGCGGCAGCGAGAACGGCATCGACACGATCCTGCGACTGCAATCGGAATTCAACGCCGAGATTCCGGCGATGCTGATCACTGGCGACACCGCGCCCGACCGCCTCAAGGAAGCGCAGGAGAGCGGCTTTCTGCTTCTGCACAAGCCGGTGCCGCGCGGCAAGCTGCGCGCCGCCCTCGGCAATCTCATCAGCATCTCGCCGATCGAGGCAGCAGAAGCCGAAGCCTGAAAGAAAGCTAGGCCAGATCGGCCTCGCGCGCCGCGCTCGCCGCTTGGGTGCGGTTGACGACGTTGAGCGTCTTGAAGATCGCCGTGACGTGGGCCTTCACGGTCTTTTCCGACAAGCCCAGATCGCGACCGATCTCCTTGTTGGAGAGACCCTTGCCGAGCAGGCGTAAGACCTCGAGTTGACGCTCGGTGAGCGAGGCGCCGGGGCGCGCAGGGTCGGCGCCGGCCGACCTGGGCGTCGCCGCAGCCGGGCGCAGCATCAGCGGCGGGACGTAGATGTTGCCCGACAGGACGAGTTGCAGCGCGGACAGCAGCGCGCGCGGCGGCGAGGACTTCGGGATATAGCCGAGCGCTCCGAGCGCGAGCGCGCGCCGCACATCGCGCGGATCCTCCGAAGACGAGAGCACGATCACCGGCAGCTCCGGACGGCGCTTGCCGAACTCGGGGATCGCCGACATGCCGCCGCTGCCCGGCATCTCGAGGTCGAGGAACACGGCGTCGAGGTCGGCGTGCGCTTCGGCCATGCGCAGGCCCTCGGCGCTCTCGCTGGCCTGCAGCACTTCGGTGTCCGGCCCGACCTGCCTCAGCATCGCTGCAAGCCCCTCGCGAAGAATCGCGTGGTCATCGACGATGAGCAGCTTCATGCGCGGATTGTCGATGCCTTCCCGGCAACGCCGCAATGCCGACGAAAGTCCCGAGACGGGTCCCGGGACTTCGGTCCAATTTACAGCGGACCTCGTGGCCTTCGACCATTCGCCCGGCGCTGATTGCGGCGCATGAGGAGCAGGGGATGAACTCAGTCGACACGGCACGTGGTGAAAAGAAGAATGCGATGTTGCGGGTCGGCGCTCCCTGCGCATTCGCGCTTGCAATCGGCCTGATCGCATTTGTTGTCCTCCAGCCGCCGCAGGCGCGAAGCCCCGAAACGCGCGCCGCGATTTCGCCGGATATCCAACCCGGCGCGACCACGCCGGCGCGCCACGTCGCGCGCGTGCGGCCGATCCAGTTCGAAGCCAATCTCGGCCAGGCCGGGGCCGGCGCGCGATTCATCGCCCGCGGTCCGGACTTCAGCGCGCAGATCTTCGATGACGGCGTGCAAGTGAGTCGCCCGGCGCCCGGCGGCGACACGAACGCAGGCGCGGCAGCGCGGCTGCGCTTCGTCGGCGCGCGGACTTCGAAGCGGCTCGACGCTCGCGAGCGCGCCGAAGGAACGACGAACTACATGCTCGGCGCCGACGCGTCGAAGTGGCTGCACGACGTGCCGAGCTACCGGCAACTGCGCCAGGCCGGCCTCTATCCCGGAATCGACCTCGTCTACTACGGTCGCGACAGCGCCTTCGAGTACGACCTCGTCGTCCAGCCAGGTGCCGACCCGTCCAGGATCCGCATAGCCGTCACGAGTGGCACGCGGCCGGTCATCGACGCGCAGGGCGATCTCCTGCTCGACGGCGCGGCCGGCAGCCTGCGCATGCATCGGCCGGTGCTTTACCAGCACATCGACGGCGAGAAGAAAGTGCTCGACGGCGAGTACGTGATGCTGGCCGCCAACGAAGTCGGCTTTCGCCTGCCTGCATACGACCACTCGCGGCCGTTGATCATCGACCCGACCTTCAAGCTGCTCTATTCGACCTACCTCGGCGGCGTGCACGACGACCAGGTCGGCGGCATGGTGCTCGACGCGCAAAACAACGCCTACGTTGTCGGCAACTCGGGCTCCGAAGACTGGCCGGTGTCGGGCAACGGGTACCAGACCGCGCGCAAGGCGATCGGCCGCTACGTTCGCAACGTCGTCGTCACCAAATTCGACGCTTCGGGAACGCTGATCTATTCGACATTCATCGGCGGCACCACGAACGACTACGGCATCGCGATCGCGGTCGATGCCCAGGGCAGGGCCTACATCACCGGCACCACCAGTTCCGCCGATTTCCCGGTCACGGCGGGCGCCTATCAATCGGCCTTCAAAGGCAGCCAGAGCGCCTACCTCGCGGTCCTTTCGTCCGACGGTGCGACGCTCGCCTATTCGACGCTGTATGGCGGCGCGGGCAGCTCGAACGGCTCGGGCATCGTGGTCGAGGCCAGCGGCACAGTGCTCCTGAGCGGCAGTGCGGGTTCAGGCCTGACGACGACGGGCGGCACCTACAAGACCAGCCTGGCCACCGGCAACGCCGCCTTCCTCGCGCGCTTCGATCTCAGCGTCGCCGGTGATGCACAACTGCGGGCCGCGACCTACTACGGCACCGATACGCCCCAGACCAACTTCCTTGGCGCCGGTAACTATGGGTACACGATGGCGCTCGATCCGGCCGGCTCGCCCTGGCTGACGGGTCAGGCCTACACCACCAACCTGCCGGTCAGCGCGACACCGATCATGGCGTCGCCGTCGAGCATGACGGCGGGCTGCAGCGCGGGCTCCGTTCCGCTCAACTCTTTCGCCTACGTCGCGCATCTCAGCACCGACTTGAAGACGCTTGTCTATGCAAGCTACCTGAGCGGCGGCACCGGCGGGCCCGGCACCTGTGCCGAGTACGGCCACGGCCTGGCCTTCGATGCCGCCGGCAACGTCTACGTCGGCGGCAGCACCTCGTCGCTGGCCTATCCGACGACAACGGGAGCATTGCAGGCGGCTTCGCCGGCCAACAGCAGCACCGATGGCTACGCCGGCTTCATCACCAAGTTGAAGGCCGACGGAAGCGCCATTTTGTGGAGCACCTACCTCGGTGGCAACGCAGGCCGCACCTACGTCACCGGACTTACCGGCGACCCGTCGGGTGCCTTGTGGGTGTATTCGACGAGCGCCGGCGGCAGCAACTTCCCGATCAGCGCAGACGCGTTGCAGAAGACGCATGACGGCGGCACTTTCGACGCGGCGTTCAGCAAGCTCGATGGGACGAGCGGCGCGCTTATCTACTCGAGCTTTCTCGGCGGCGCCGGTGACGACGGCGTGGCCGGCTTCGCCGTCGATTCCTCCGGCACCGCTTACATCGCCGGCGCGACCACGTCGGCCAATTTTCCGGTCACCGCGAATGCCTTCCAGGCCGCCCTGACGACGCCGGCGTACGACGGAAGCGACTGGTTCTTCAGCATCCTTGGCGGAGGAACGGTCGGGCGCCTTTCCACCGCGAGCGCCGGCAACACCGGCGACCTCACCTTGACGCTCGACGGCGCCGGCTTCGTCGACGGCGCGAGCTGCGCCTTGTCGAACGCGGCCAGGACGATCGCCGCTGGCACGGTCACGTCGGCAGCGGACGGCAATCAACTCGTCTGCCAGTTCGCGCTTGCCGGCGCCGTGCCGGGAAAGTACGACGTGGTGGTCACCTTGCCGGACGGTACGTCGCCGCGCAAGCCCGCATCCTTCGACATCACTTCCGGCGGTCAGCCGGAGGTCTGGGCCAACGTCGTGGGCCGGCCGAAGATCCGCGTCGGTGTACCGACCCGCTTCACCGTCAGTGTCGGCAATTCCGGCAACGTCGATGCCTGGTTCACGGTGTTGCGCGTAGTCATCAACAGCGACATGAAGTACTCCCTTCCCGACGCGGTGCGACCGCTCGGCTCGGCCAGCGGCGTGGACTATCAGAAGCGCCTGACGACCGCCGATGTCGACAGCGGCCTGCGTTACTTCAGCTACGTGGTGCCGCTGATTCCAGCCGGCAAGACCTTGAGCCTGCCTCTGGATCTGACTTCACTCGGAGCGCAGACCTGGATCGTGAGCGCGTCCGCGGTCGCGCCCTGGTTCGAGGACCGTGCCAGCGCCGATGCCGCATTGCGCGCGGCCGCCGGTGGCGCCGTGCCGCCCGCCTCTTGCCAGGCGAACAGCGGCAAGCCCTACTTCGAGAACTGCCTCGGGCAGTGGATCGAGCGCATCTCGGCCGAAGGCGCGTCCACGACCTCGACCCTGGTCGACTCGGGCGGCCAGAAGGTGCGAGCCAATCCGTGGGACAAACCGGCCTACGCCAAGCAGTTCGCGCAGGGCTTGCTCGACGCGCTGAATGCGAGCACCGGGGCCACCGCAGTACCGACCGTCCGGCTCCCGACCTTGACGGCCGCCGGCAGCCTGGTCGTCGGCCTGCAGGCCAGTGCGCTGTTTCTCACCGACATTGCGTTCGACGGTGTACAGGGCGCGGGTCTCGCCGGCGCGGCGCGCGCGCGCGCGCTGGCAAGCGGCCGCAAGCAGCCGGAGACCTTCGGGTGCTTTCGTCTGGTGTCGTTGACGCCGGCGCTCGACTGGCACGAAACCTACCGCGGTTCCTGCATCGGCGGCGTTCGCACCATCGACGAGGAAGCGGACTATCAGGGCGCCGATCTTCTTTTGCAGCGCTGTAGCGGCGTCGAGACGCGTCGTCGTACGGAAACCTGCGACGACACGCCGATCCCGCCTTTTTGCAAGACCACGTCCCACGTGCCGCAATCAACGCAAACCGGACGGGCCGGGGTGCTTTCGACCGGTGCTGGCGGAAGTACGTGCGGCGGCTCGGGCGGGTCCATCGATCCCAACGACAAGAGCGGCCCCATTGGCGACGGCTCGGCCAGTCACTTCGTTCGCGCCAAGGCGCCGCTCAGCTACCAGATCGCATTCGAGAACCAGCCCACCGCGAGTCTGCCCGCTGCCGAGGTGGTGGTGACCGACCAGCTTGACCCGGCCAAGGTCGACCTGTCGACCCTGTCCCTCGGTACGATTTCGTTCGGCAGCATCACGGTCAACGTGCCGCCGGGCCTGCAGAGCTTCGCCACGGTTCAGCCCATCGACGCGACGATGTCGGTGCGCATTCAGGGCAGCCTGAATCCGGCTAGCGGCTTGCTGAAGTGGACCTTCGCCACGATCGATCCGGCCACCCGGTTGCCGCCCAGCGATCCGACACTCGGCTTCCTGCCGCCGGATAGCGACGGCCGAAAAGGGCAAGGCCAGGCGATCTTCAACGTCGTGCCGCGCAGCGGCGTCGCCGACGGCACGGCGATCTCCAATCAGGCATCGATCGTTTTCGACGCGAACCCGGCCATCCTCACGCCGACCTGGGTGAACACGCTCGACGCGACGATCCCGGTGAGCAAAGTGCAATCGCTGACGCCCAAGCCGGGGACGATGTCGTTCGACGTGGCCTGGTCGGGATCGGATTCGGGCTCGGGGATCAGCACGTACAGCGTTTATGTCTCCGACAACGGCGGGCCGTTTTCCCCGTGGAAGACCGACGTCGCCGCGAGCACGGCAACGTATGCAGGGACCACCGGTCACACCTACGGGTTCTACGTTCGCTCCACCGACGGCGCAGGCAACACCGAGGCCGCCAAGTCGACTGCCGAGGCGAGCGTGGCCGTCAACGGCGCCTTCGCCGACCCGACGGTCGGCACGAGTTCCGACGGCGGAGGCTGCACGATCGGCGCTGGAGCTCAGCGCGATGCGAGCCTGCCGATCCTGGTGCTGGTCGCGACCGGCATGCTGATCATCCTGCGCCGGCGAAGAGGTGCGAAACGGCACAGAGCCGGAGATTGAGCTGTCAGGCGGCCGCTGGTCGATGTCACCTCCATGTCACCCGGTCGCGCTTGCCCGGAGCGGGCCGCGACCCGTACCTTCGAGCCCTGCAGCGCACACATGGAGAACGGAATGGATCAATTCCACAGCGAACCCCGCACCGCCGTCAACGAGCGGCTGATCGCTTGGATGGGCAGTTCGGCGGTCGCTACGCTGGTCCTGGCGCTCTGGGTTGCCGCCTGGCTGCGCCCGACCTCGACAGAACCTCCTGCCGCCGTTGCGACTGCAGCCGCCCCGATTGCACCTCAGCTGCGCAAGCCGGGTTCCCAGGCGGCGCAGTACCTGCAGTTCGAACCGAACCAGGGTCAGGCCGCGAAAGCGGTGCGCTATCTGTCGCGCGGTCCCAAGCACAGCATCGAGGTGTTCGACGACGGCATCGCGCTTTCGGCGCAGCGTTCGGCCGGCCCTGCCGCAGGGCCATCGCCCCTGCCCGCCGGGACCGAGCCGGCACGCGCGCAGCTGCGCTTCGTAGGCGCCAGCGACGATGGCCATTTCGAGTCGCGTGAGCCGGCGGCGGGACACGCCAACTACCTGACGGGCGGCGATGCATCGAAGTGGATTCGCGACCTGCCGCGCTACCGCCAGCTGCGCTATGCCGATCTCTATCCCGGCATCGACCTCGTCTACTACAGCCGCGACGGCGAGCTGGAGTTCGACCTCGTCGTCAAGCCGGGGGCCGACCCGTCGCGCATCCGGCTGCATGTCGGCGGCGCCGACGCGCCCGCGATCGCTGCCAACGGCGACCTGCTGCTCGACGGTGCGAACGGCGCGCTGCGCCTGCATCGCCCGGTGCTCTATCAAAACATCGACGGCCAGAAGAAAGTGCTCGATGCGCAGTACGTGCTCGGCGCCGACCGTGCGCTCGGCTTCGCGCTGCCGGGGTACGACAAGCGCTATCCGCTGATCATCGATCCGGTTTTCAAGCTGCTGTATTCCACCTACCTCACCGGCTTCCACGACGAGCAGGTGGGCGGCATGGCCATGGACGCGCAAGGCAACGCCTATGTCGTCGGCCAGACCGACTCCGATGATTTCGTGGTCTCCGGGAATGCCTATCAAACGCGAAAGTCGACCACCGGCCTGCAATACAACGCGGTCGTCACCAAGTTCGACGCTTCGGGGACGCTGATCTATTCGACCTACATCGGCGGCAGTGGCAGCGATATCGGCGCCGCCATCGCAGTCGACGCCGCCGGC
>JAYSMB010000368.1:0-9672 GCA_043725065.1 Burkholderiales bacterium | reverse complement strand
GGTTCAACGCGGCAAGAGGACCGATTCGAGGTCGGCCACGCGCGGGTCGAGTTGCAGGTTGCGTTCGACATTGTGCAAATGCGACTCCATCAGTTTCACCGCCGTGCGCGGGTCGCGCTTTTCGATCGCGTCGACGATCGCGACGTGCTCTTCGAAGGAATGTTCGGCCGAGTGCGAAGACTGGTACATCAGCGCGATCAGCGAACAGCGCGACACCAGCTCGCCGATCATGCCGGCCAGCACGGCGTTGCCGAGCATGCTGGCGATGACGACGTGAAAGTCGGCGAGCAGGCGTGTGCGGCCCGAGACGTCGGTGCGCCGGATCGCGGCTTCTTCCTCGCGAAGATGCGTGCGCAGGTCGGCGATCCGCGCCGCGCCGAGCTCGGTGGCGGCGCGCCGGATCATGGCCGCCTCGAGCATCTGCCGCACCTCGAACACCTGACGCGCCTCCTCCACGCTGGGCTCGGCGACACGGGCGCCGCGCGCCGGCTCGAGGCTGACCAGTTTGTCGCGGCTGAGCTGATGAAAGGCCTGCCGTACCAGCGTGCGCGATACCTTGAAGATGTCGGCGATCTTCTGCTCGGCGAGCTTGGTGCCGGGCATCAGGCGGCGCTCGACGATGGCGATGGTGATCGAATCGGCGATGCGTTTGGTCATGTCGCCGCTGTCTCCTGAGCTCGCGCGTTCGCCGGCGGCACGCCGGGCCCGCAAGGGTACGGGCACCCTGATGATCTGTAGGCGGGCGGCGGAACGAGTCATGGAAGGCTTGCGTTGCCGCACAAAGTGTATACACTTTTGCAGCCGCCGCAAGCGTGGCATGCGCGTTGTGCGCGGAGAAGGTCGATGGGAAAACTCACCACGCACGTGCTCGACACCGCCAACGGCTGCCCGGCCGAAGGCATGCGGGTCACGCTCTTTCGCATCGACACCGGCGGCGTCGCACGCGAGCTGAAGGTGATCGCTCTCAATGCCGACGGGCGTGTCGATGCCCCCCTGCTGGAAGGCGCCGCGCTCGAGACGGGGCGCTACCGTTTGGTGTTCGGCGTCGCGGCGTACTTCAGGGGCCGCGGCACGCCGCTCGCCGACCCGCCGTTCCTCGACCAGGTGCCGCTCGACTTCGGCGTAGCCTCGGCCGAGCTGCACTATCACCTGCCCCTGCTTGCCAGTCCGTGGTCGTACTCGACCTACCGCGGCAGCTGAGCGCAGCGCCAACTGCATACACTTCGCGCTGGTTTTCGCATGGAGGCATACCTTCTCGACTGGGCCAACCTGCTCTTGCACTGGGCTCACGTCATCACCGGCATCGCCTGGATCGGCGCGTCGATCCACTTCGTCGGCCTCGACAACAGCCTGACCCCGCCCAAGGACGAAGCCGACCGTGCCAAGGGCATCGGCGGCGAGTTGTGGGCGGTGCACGGCGGCGGCTTCTATCACCAGCAGAAGTACCCGGTCTCGCCGGCGCGCCTGCCCGAGCACCTGCACTGGTCGATGTGGGAGAGCTATTCGACCTGGCTCACCGGCTTCGCCCTGTTCGCGGTGCTCTATCTCTTCAACGCGAGCACCTTCCTGATCGACAAAACGGTGTTCGACTGGTCGCCCGGCGCGGCTATCGCGACCGCGCTCGCCTTCTTCGTCGCCTTCTGGCTGATCTACGACGCGATCTGCCGGCTCTTCGGCGAGCGAAAGAACGGCGATGTGATCGTCGGCGTGCTCGTGTTCGCCTTCATCGTCTTCGCGTCGTGGCTCTCGTGCCGCATGTTCGCGGGGCGCGCCGCCTTTCTTCTGGTGGGCGCGATGATGGCCACGACGATGAGCGCCAACGTGCTGATGGTGATCATCCCCGGCCAGCGCAAGGTGGTCGCGGCCTTGCGGGCCGGCGAGCCGGTCGACCCGGTGCACGGCCAGCGCGGCAAGCAGCGCAGCGTGCACAACACCTACTTCACCCTGCCGGTCGTGTTCGCGATGCTCAGCAACCACTACGGCTTTGCCTACGGCGCGAAATACAACTGGCTGGTGCTGGTCGTGCTCATGCTCGCCGGCGCGCTGATCCGCGTCTCTTTCGTGTTGCGCCACAAGGCGCTGGCCGAAGCGCGGCCGGTGCCCTGGCGCTGGGCGATCGCCGGAACGCTGGTCGTCATCGCTACCGTCGCCCTGCTCCTGCCCGCGCCGCGGACGGCGACCGCAAAGGCGCAGCCGCCGCCGACTTTCGCGCAGGTCCAGGCGGTGGTCGCGCAGCGCTGCCAGCTTTGCCACAACGCCACCTTGCCGAGCAAGAACGTACGTCTCGATTCGGCCGACGAGATCGCCAAACACGCGCAGCAGCTCTATCAGCAAGCGGTGGTGCTGAAGCTCATGCCGATGAACAACGCCACCCTCATCACCGACGACGAGCGGGCCCTGCTCGGCCGCTGGTTCGAGGCCGGCGCGCCGCGCTAAGAAAACGGTCAGCCGGCCCGTGCCGCCCGTGCCGCCCCTGCGGCCGGTGCGCGATCAGCCGCGCTTGCGCCCTGGCAGGGCCTGGCGCGCGAGGCGTGGCCGCGGGCCGTCCCGGCGCACCTCGACACGGCTCGTCCCGATCTTCGCGAGCGCCGTGGCCACAGCCGTTTCGAGTTGCCGATCCCGCCCGGCGACGTGATCCTGCGGTGTGTTGTCGACCTCGATGTCGGGATCGGTGCCGTAGTTCTCGATGCCCCATCCGACGTCGCTGAACCAGTACGCGAACTCGGGCTGGGTCGTCTGCGTGCCGTCGACCAGCGTGTGCCGCGGCCAGATGCCGACCACGCCGCCCCAGGTGCGGGTGCCGACCAGCGGGCCGATCTTCATCTGCTTGAAGTTGTGCGAAAAAATGTCGCCGTCTGAGCCTGCGTGCTCGTTGGTCAGCGCGACCACCGGTCCGGCGACCGCTTCTTCGGGATAGGTGCTCGGCCGGGCCCAGCGCGAGTGGTTGTAGCCGATGCGCCGACGCGCGACCTTCTCGAGCAGCAACTGCGAAACGTGGCCGCCGCGGTTGTAGCGAACGTCGACGACCAGCGCTTCGCGCTCGCATTCGGCGCCGAAGTAGCGATGGAACTCGGCGAAGCCCGCGGCCATCATGTCGGGCAGATGGAAGTAGCCGACCCGGCCTTTCGAGTGCTCATGGACCCAGGTCCGGTTCTTCTCGACCCACTCGCGATAGCGTGCCGGAACCTCGTCGGCGAGCGTCGTCGCCGTGGCCTCGCGCAGCGTCGCGCCGGCGCCGGTTCCGCTCTTGAGCGTGAGCTGTACCTTGGCGCCGGCCTGATGCACCAGCAATGCCTGTGGAGGCAGCTCGCGCGAGACGCGCACACCGCCGACCGCGACGATGCGCTCGCCTATCTTCACTTCGACGCCCACCGCGTTGAGGGGCGAATCGGCGCCGGCGTCCCATGGGTCGCCGCGGACGATGCCGGTGATCTCCCAGCTCTCGTCGGCCGCGTCGAAGCGCAGCTCGCAGGCGAGGTAACCGAGCGCCACATCCGGCGGCTTGCGATGGTCGCCGCCCATCTCGTAGGCGTGCGAGGTACCGAGCTCGCCCTGCATTTCCCAGATCAGGTCGGAGAGGTCGGCGCGCGTCGACGCGCGCTCGACCAGTGGTGCGTAGGTCCGGTACGCGGCTTCCCAATCGACCCCCGACATGTCGGCCGACCAGAACTGGTCGCGCTGCAGGCGCCATACTTCGCGCAGCATCTGCCGCCATTCGAGGCGCGGCTCGATCGAGACGCGCAAACGCTCGAGATCGAGCCAGCCGTTTTTGCGCGAGGGCGGCCCGTCGCTCTCGTTCGCATCCGGCTTGGCGGTCGGCTTCTTGTCGGCGGCGATGGCGCGCAGGCGCTTGCCGTCGCGATAGACCAGCGTCGTGCCGTCTTGCGCGAGCTCGAAAGCATCGGCCTTTTCGGCCAGCGTCTCGGTGCGCCCGGTCGCGAAATCGAAAAGCTCGAGCTTGCCGGCCACCTCTTTGTGGCCGCCGCGGCCGTGCGCGCCGACAATGTTCTGCACGCTCCAGACGACCTTGCGTCCTGCCGCGCCGGCAAGCCGCTCGAAGCGGTTCTCGCTGACCGGAAAAGCGGCGACGCGCGCTGCGATGCCGTCGAGGTCGATGCGCAAGGCCACCGGCGCGACGGCAGCGCGCCCGGCGTCGTCCGCACCCGGCGTGTCGTTTTTCAAGCCTTTCGGTTCGGGCTCGAAAGGTGCGCGGCCACCCGCCCGCAGGGCAATCAGATAGGGCCGCGCCGCGCGCGGAAAGCTCAACTCGAACTGCACGCTGTCGTAGACCGGGTCGAAGGTACGCAACGAAAGAAAGTAGAGGTACGTGCCGTCCGGGTCGAACGACGGCGAGTAGTCGCGGAACTCCGGGTCGGTCACGAGCGTGCTGGTTCGTGCGGCCACTTCGTGCAGCTTGATCGCGACGTGGCGCGTGCTGGTCGCAAAGGTGTAGGCCAGCCACGCCGCGTCGGGCGACCAGGCGAGGTCGTCGCTGCGACCGTATTCGCTGGCGTCGACTTTCACCAGCTCGCCGCTTGCGACGTTGCCGACCAGCACTTCGTTGCGGTGGTTGGCGATCGCGACCCAGTCGCCCTTGGGCGCCGCGCGCAGCCGCGTGGCGTGCCCGATGTCCCACGCCAAGGTACGCGCTTGGTGCGCCGAAAAGACCACCACGCGCTCTTCGCCCGAAGAGTCGCTTACCGCGACCAGCGTGTGGCCGTCGGCGAGCCACTGGCCGTGGCGCGTTCGGCCGGCGTCGCCATCGGCGTAGCGGCGCGTCGCACCTTCCCAGAGCGCCATGCCGAACATCTGGCCGCGCGCGACGACCGCCAGCGAGTGCCCTTCGGGATGCAGGCGGAACGACTCGAGATGCTCGCCGGCAGGAACGAACTTGCGCGCCGCCTGGGCGCGGTGCGAAGGCGTGCGGATCGCGACCTCGTGCGTTGCATCGGTGGCCGGATCGAACAGCCGGATCTTCGCGCCGCACTGGTAGACGATTCGCTCGCCGTCGGTCTGCGCATGGCGTGCGTAGAAGGCTTCGTGATCGGTGTGGCGGCGGATGTCGCCGCCGTCGGGTCGGCACGAGTGGAGGTTGCCGACACCTTCGGCATCGCCCAGGTACCAGATGCGCCCGGCGAGCCACATCGGGCTGGTCACGTTGCCACCCAGTTCGTTCATGCGGCGAAATGTTCCCGCGCCTTCGGCATCGATCCACAAGGCGCCGGCGGTGCCGCCGCGATAGCGTTTCCAGCGCGCCGGGTCGGCGGTGTTGCGACCGATCACCTTGCGCTCGCCGGGGCCGAAGGCGAGGTGATTCACCTGACCGTAAGGCAAGGGCCAGGGCGCGCCGCCGGCGGCGTTCAGCACGAAGCCCTGGTGGTTGCGAAAAAAGGGCTGGCCTTGCGTCGTCACGTAGACGATTTCTCCCGCACGCGTCCAGCCGCGGACGAGCACGTCGCTGCCGAGCCAGGTCATGCGCTTCGCCGGGCCGCCTTCGGCCGGCATCAGGTAGACCTCGGGGTGCTGCTCGTCGCGGCCGACGAAGGCGAGCAGCCGGCCGTCGGGCGACAGACACGGCGTCGAGGGCTCCGAGAACCCCGCGGTCAGGCGTCGGGCGATGCCGCCCGAGGTGGGCACGGACCAGAGGTCATCGTCGGCGACGAAGACGATCGTCTCGCCGTGAATCGTCGGCTGGCGGAGATAGGCGTCGTCGTCATTCTGCATGGTCATGGTTCGGTCGGTGGCTGCGAGTCGCCGGCGCGGCGGCTCATGGCGCCGGCTCGATGCCGGCATTGGCGAATGCGTCGCGCGCTCGTGAGCTTGCGAGGTGGCGCATGAGTGCCGTCGCCGCACCGGCTCGCGCTTTGTCGACCGCGCCCGCGGGAA
This sequence comes from Burkholderiales bacterium, assembly GCA_043725065.1. Classification (GTDB taxonomy): domain Bacteria; phylum Pseudomonadota; class Gammaproteobacteria; order Burkholderiales; family Burkholderiaceae_C; genus Schlegelella_A. The sequence goes on along the minus strand of JAYSMB010000368.1, from coordinate 3,786 downwards.
GTGCGGCAACGTAAGTCGTGTAGTTCTGCACCGCCGCGGGCAAGGGTCCGACGAGTTTCAGTCCCTGGTCCTTGAACAGGACGATCTCGGTCGTCGCACCGAAGCCGAATTCGTGCTGCTTCGTTCCGGCCAGCAGATGCCGCATCACCGAGGCGCCATCGGCGTGGCGCGTGGCCTTGGCGTTGACCGCGTCGGCGATGCCGAGCTTTTGCAGCGGCGTGTCGATGTAGAGACCGGTCGACGCGCGATTGAACACGACCGACTCGGCGCTCAGCAACGCCCGCTTCAAGGTCTCGATGCTGGTGATGTCGGGCGCGGTCGCCGTCGGGCGCATCGCGACGCCGATGCCGACCTTGCCGATCGTCACCCGTTCGCTGCCCACTGCGCCCGCCCGGGCGAGCGCTTCGAGCACGGACGGTGGTGCGATCACGATGTCGTAGCCCGGCGCGGCGGTGAACTGCGCTGCGAGCGCCGGCGCCGCGGCGAAGCTGACCCGAACGGTGTTGCCGGAGTCGCGCTGGAACAGGGCCAGCGCCGGCGTGAGGCCGAGCTCGACCGCGCCGGCACTCAGCATCCGAAGTTCCACCGCTCGCGCACCCGGTGCGGCCAGGCAGGCCGCCAGCGACAGGCAGGTGAGCCAGCGCGCTTTCATGCGGCGCCGCGCTTCGCCTTGCCGCTCGCGGAAAGCGAGCCCTTCACGCCCGGATCGTGCGCCTTCAGCCAGGCGAAGAACTCGCTGTACCAGAGCCGCGAGTTGCGCGGCTTGAGGATCCAGTGGTTCTCGTCGGGAAACCAGAGCAGGCGCGCCTCGATGCCGCGTGCCTTGAGCGCGTTGTAGTAGGCCAGGCCCTGCTGGTCGGGCACCCGGTAGTCGAGCGCCCCATGGATCACGAGCGTGGGTGTCGTCAGCTTGCCGGCGAAGGTGTCCGGGCTTTGCGCCTGGACTTTGGCCGGATCGTCCCAGTAGTAGGCGCCGAGTTCCCGGGGGTGCCAGGTGTAGGCATCGTTGGCGAACATCGCCCGCCAATCGAAGCAGCCGGCGTGGCACACGTAGGCTTGGTAGCGGCCGCGTTTCAGGTGCCCGTTCATCCAGGCGACCATGTAGCCGCCGTAGCTGCCGCCGCTGGCGAAGATCCTGCCCTTGTCGACCCACGATTGCTTTCTCAGCCAGTCGGTCGCCTTCTCGATGTCCTGCAGTTCGAGCTCGCCCCAACGATGCGTGATGCTGTCGAGAAAGGCGTTGCCGAAGCCGCTCGAGCCGTGGTAGTTGACGCAGGCGACGACGTAGCCTTGCGCCGCGAACACCTGGTTGTTCCACCGGTAGTGAAAGGTGTCGCCCGAGGCCGCGTGCGGACCGCCGTGGATGCTGTGCAGCACGGGGTACGTCTTGCCCTTCTTCGCATCGAAGCCGGGCGGATAGACGAGCCACATCTGGACCGGCTCGCCGTCGGCGCCGACGACCGTCTTCTCGTCGACCTCGGCGAGGCGAAACGACGCCAGCAACTCGTCGTTGAAGCGTTCGATGCGTGGTGCCGGGCCGCCACCCTGCCGCGCGTGGACACGCACCGGGTGGCGCATCGAGTCGGCCGCGGAGACGACGACGTCGCCGGCCACGTCGAAAGAATGGACCCAGCCTCCTTCGGTCGCCAGCGCGGCGCTGCCGCTTTCGATCGCGTAGCGCCAGAGGTGGCAGCGGGCACGATCTTCGGCCGTGAACCAGAGCGCGGCGCCGTCGTTCGACCAGCGCAAGGGCGCGTTGACGGCGTGGTTCCACGCGCCGGTCAGCACCTGCCAGGCGCCGCCGCGTTCGAGCACCGCGGCGTTGGCCGGCGCGGTGTGACGCCGGCCGATGTTGGAGGCGACGAAGGCGATGCGCGAGCCGTCCGGGCTGTAGCGCGGTGCGTCGAAGTCCCAGGCGGCGTCGAGCGCCACCGCGGCAATCCGGCCGCTCGCGACGTTGATCTCGGCGAGCGCCTTGCAGTTGTCGAGTCGCTTCTCGGCAGCGGGATCGAAGGTGAAGGCGATGTGCCGGCCGTCGGGCGCGATGTCGAAGACGTTCGCGTCGGGGTCCATGCGTTGCAGCTCGATGTCCTTGGCTTCGAACAGGTCGACGCAACGGCCGCTGGCGATGTCGAGCACATGCAGATGGGCGACGCGTCCCATCGGCAGGTTGCGGTCCCAGAAGCGGTACTGCGCTTCGGAAGTGAGGTAGCCAGACTCCTTGCGCTCCTTCCATTCCTTCTGCCGTTTCGCCTGTGCCTTGCTGCCCTTGAGTTCGGGCCAGACCCAGGACACGAAGGCGATCCGCTTGCCGTCGGGAAACCATTTGAAGGCTTCGATGCCGGGCCCGAAATCGGTGATGCGACGCGCTTCGCCGCCATCGGGCGCGATCAGGTAGAGCTGCGCCGTCTCGTCCTTCCTGCCTTCTTGTTCGCGTTTGGCGACGAAGGCGATCGCGCCGCCTTTCGGCGACCACGAAGCCTGGCCGTCCTTCTCGCCGCAGGCGGTGAGTCGGCGCGGCTCGCCGCCAAAGGTCGACAGCAGCCACAGGCTGGTCGCCGACTTGTTCTCTTGCATAGAGAAGCTCGAGACCGAGCACACCGCCTGCGCACCGTCGGGCGAGAGCGCGACCGCGCCGACGCGCTCGATCTTCCACAGCGCTTCCACGTCGATGAGCTTGCCCTTGCGCTCCGCCATGTCGTCTCCCCGGATCTTGTTGGTCGCGTCTCGCCCTCAGCCGCCGGATGCCAGCCTCCAGCGCAACTGCGCTTTCGCTTCCGGCCATTCGCCGGCGGTCATGCTGTACATCACCGTGTCGCGCACGGTGCCGTCGCGGCGCAGCGCGTGGTGGCGGATCGTTCCGTCGCGGCGCGCACCCATACGCTCGATGGCGCGTTGGCTCGCGAAGTTGAAGTTGTCGGTGCGCCAGCCGACCAGTTTCGCGCCCAGTGTCTCGAACGCGTGCGTCATCAGCAGCAGCTTGGCGCTGGCGTTGACGTGCGTGCGCTGCCGGCTTTTCGCGTACCAGGTGTAGCCGATCTCGAGCCGCTCGACCGCCGGCAGGATGTCGTGATAGCTCGACGAGCCGATCACTTCGGAGCTGGCCGCATCGAGCACGACGAAGGCGAGGCGATGACCCTCGGCAAAGCCCCGCAGCGCGCGCTCGACGTAGCCGCGCGTGTCGCCGGGCTCGGGAACACTGGTGACGCGAATCTTCCAGAGCTCGCCGTCGGCGGCGGCGCGTCGCAGGCCTTCGAGGTGATGCAGACCGAGCGGCTCGAGGCGCACCCGGTCGTCGGCAAGGGTGATCGGCGCGACCGCCCGCATCAACGGTTGTGCCGTTGCATGAAGACCAGTTTCTCGAACAGCGACACATCCTGTTCGTTCTTCAACAAGGCGCCGACCAGCGGCGGAACCGTCACCTTGTCGTCCTTGCTCTGCAGCGCCTCGAGCGGAATGTCTTCGGCGACGAGCAGCTTGAGCCAGTCGAGTAACTCGCTGGTGCTCGGCTTCTTTTTCAGGCCGGGCAACATGCGGACGTCGTAGAAATTCTTCAACGCGGCGCCGAGCAGCTCTTTCTTGAGGCCGGGGAAATGGACGTCGACGATGGCCTTCATCGTGTCCGCGTCGGGGAATTTGATGTAGTGAAAGAAGCAGCGGCGCAAGAAGGCGTCGGGCAATTCCTTCTCGTTGTTCGAGGTGATGAAGACGATCGGCCGGTGCACCGCCTTGACCAGCTCGCGCGTCTCGTAGACGTAGAACTCCATGCGGTCGATCTCGCGCAGC
>JAYSMB010000367.1:0-1753 GCA_043725065.1 Burkholderiales bacterium | reverse complement strand
TTCTGCTCTTTGGCCTGCGCTTCCTTCAACTTGCGCTCGAGTTCGGGCAAGCTGCCGTACTGCAGTTCGGCGACCTTGTCATAGTCGCCCTTGCGCTTGAGCTCTTCGATCCGGAAGCGCGTCTTGTCGATGTCCTCGAGCAACTGCGCCGAGCCCTGCGCCGCCGCCTTCTCGGCCTTCCAGATCTCGTCGAGATCGGCGATCTCGCGCTGCACGCGGACGATCTCTTCTTCGATCAGGTCGCGGCGCCGCCGGCTCGCCTCGTCCTTTTCCTTGAGCACGGAAGCACGCTCGATCTGCAACTGGATCAAGCGGCGATCGAGCTTGTCGATCGCCTCGGGCTTGGAGTCGATCTCGATTTTTACTTTCGACGCCGCTTCGTCGATCAGGTCGATCGCCTTGTCGGGCAGGAAGCGGTCGGTGATGTAGCGGTGCGAAAGCTCGGCCGCGGCGACGATCGCCGGGTCGGTGATTTCGACACCATGGTGCACTTCGTACTTTTCCTGCAGGCCGCGCAGGATCGCGATCGTCGCCTCCACGCTCGGCTCGGCGACCAGAATCTTCTGGAAACGACGCTCGAGCGCCGCGTCCTTTTCGATGTACTTGCGGTATTCGCCGAGCGTCGTCGCGCCGATCATGTGCAACTCACCCCGCGAGAGAGCGGGCTTGAGCATGTTGCCCGCGTCCATCGCGCCTTCGGCCTTGCCGGCGCCGACCATGGTGTGGATCTCGTCGATGAAGATGATGGTCTGGCCTTCGTCCTGCGCCACTTCCTTGAGCACGCTCTTCAGGCGTTCCTCGAACTCGCCACGGAACTTTGCACCAGCCAGCAGCAGGGCCATGTCGAGCACGAGCACGCGTTTGTTCCTGAGCGAATCGGGCACCTCGCCGGCGACGATGCGTTGCGCCAGCCCTTCGACGATCGCCGTCTTGCCGACACCGGGCTCGCCGATCAGCACCGGGTTGTTCTTGGTCCGCCGCTGCAGTACCTGGATCGCGCGGCGGATCTCGTCGTCGCGGCCGATCACCGGGTCGAGCTTGCCGAGCCTTGCCCGTTCGGTCAGGTCGAGCGTGTATTTCTTCAGCGCCTCGCGCTGGCCCTCGGCCTCGGCGCTGTCGACCTTCTGACCACCACGCACCGCTTCGATCGCCGCCTCCAGGCCCTTTCGGTTCAGCCCGTGGCCGCGCACGATGCCGCCGAGGTCGGTCTTGGCGTCGGCCAGCGCGAGCAGGAACATCTCGCTGGCGATGAACTGGTCGCCGCGCTTGCCGGCGTCTTTCTCGGCCGCCTGCAACAGCGCGCCGAGATCACGGCCCGGCTGCACGACCTGACCGCTGCCCTGCACCTGCGGCAGGCCCTTGATGGCGGTATCGAGCGCGGTCTTGAGGGCCGCGCTGTTGGCGCCGGCGCGCTCAATCAGCGCCTTCGGGCCGTCGGCCTGCGTGAGCATCGCGGCCAGCAGATGGGCCGGCTCGATGTAGGGGTTGTCATTCGTGACGGCCAGGCTCTGCGCGTCGGCGAGCGCTTCCTGGAACTTGCTGGTGAGTTTGTCGATTCGCATGGGGAAGATCCTCCGATAGCGTCGGACATGAGGCGCAACACCCCGATTTTCAAGCCGCCGGCACGGCCCGGCTTGCGCTCAATCAAGCAATGCGTTCAGCGCCGCATAGCCGAGTGCCGCGCAGGCCAGCGACCCGAACAGGTGCGCTCCGGTGTGCGCCAGCGCCAGCGCGAACTGGCCGCGGTGCAGCA
>JAYSMB010000366.1:0-8002 GCA_043725065.1 Burkholderiales bacterium | reverse complement strand
CGCATCGTCATCAACGAGTCGCTAGGCCGGCTGCGCCGACGCGGCGCGCCAGGCGTGCAGATAGGCCTCTTGCAGCGCCTCCTCGGAGTCGTCGTCGCTCTTGAGGATGCTTCGCGCGGTGCGAAACAGCAGCCGGTTGTGGCGCCGCATGACGGCCTCGAAGGCGAGCGCGTCGCCTTGCGAGGCGCGCTCGGCCAGCTCGGTGTCGGTAGTCGCCGCCGAAATGGCGGCTGATGCGGGGATGGGTGCGGTTTGCATGTCTGCTCTGGCCCATTGGATGCGGCGACGACGCGCGACGTTCCCGGGCACGCGATTGCCCTCGCTACGATGGCACACTGAACGCCATCGTCAGCGCCTGCCTTCCATGACCACCACCACCATCCGTCACGCCGATTTTGTCGAGAGCATCGCCGCCGCGCTGCAGTACATCTCGTACTACCACCCCGCCGACTACATCGCCCACCTGGCCAGGGCCTACGAGATCGAGCAGGGCCCGGCAGCGAAAGACGCGATCGCGCAAATCCTCACCAACTCGAAGATGTGCGCCGAAGGGCACCGCCCGATCTGCCAGGACACGGGCATCGTCAACGTGTTCCTGAAGATCGGCATGGACGTGCGCTTCGAGGGCTTTCCGGCCGGGGTGGAAGACGCTGTCAACGACGGCGTCCGCAAGGGCTACCTCGACCCCGACAACACCCTCCGCGCATCGATCGTCGCCGACCCGCATTTCGAACGCAAGAACACCAAGGACAACACGCCCGCGGTCGTTCATATGACGCTGGTGCCCGGTGGCGCGGTCGACGTGATCGTCGCGGCCAAGGGCGGAGGCAGCGAGAACAAGTCGAAGTTCGTGATGATGAATCCGAGCGACAGCCTGGTCGACTGGGTGCTCAAGACGGTGCCGACCATGGGCGCCGGCTGGTGCCCGCCGGGCATGCTGGGCATCGGCATCGGCGGCACGGCAGAGAAGGCGATGCTGCTGGCCAAGCAAAGTCTGATGGAAGACATCGACATGGCCGAGCTCAAGCTGCGCGGCCCGCGGAACAAGACCGAGGCTTTGCGCATCGAACTCTGCGACAAGGTCAATGCGCTCGGCATCGGCGCGCAAGGCCTGGGCGGCCTGACCACCGTGCTCGACGTCAAGATCGCGATGGCGCCGACACACGCTGCGTCGAAGCCGGTAGCCATGATCCCGAACTGCGCGGCGACACGCCACGCGCACTTCGTGCTCGACGGCTCGGGCGCGGTCTACCTGGACCCGCCCAGCCTTGACCTCTGGCCCGATGTGCGCTGGGCGCCCGACCACAAGCGCTCGAAGACGGTCGATCTCGACAAGCTCACGAAAGAAGAGGTCGCGAGCTGGAAGCCGGGCGACACGCTGCTCCTTTCGGGAAAGATGCTGACCGGCCGCGACGCCGCGCATAAGCGCATACAGGACAGGCTTCTCAATGGCGAGGAGCTGCCGGTCGATTTCACCGGCCGCGTCATCTACTACGTCGGCCCGGTCGACCCGGTGCGCGACGAAGTGATGGGCCCGGCCGGCCCGACGACGGCCACGCGGATGGACAAGTTCACCGAGATGATGCTGGCGCAAACCGGGTTGATCGCCATGATCGGCAAGGCCGAGCGCGGCCCGGTGGCCATCGAGGCCATCCGCAAGCACAAGAGCGCCTACCTCATGGCCGTGGGCGGCGCGGCCTACCTCGTGTCCAAGGCGATCAAGCAGGCGAAGGTCGTCGGCTTCGCCGATCTCGGCATGGAAGCGATCTACGAGTTCGAGGTCAAGGACATGCCGGTCACGGTCGCCGTCGACGCCAACGGCACCTCGGTGCACGAGACCGGACCGGCGCTATGGAAGGCGAAGATCGCCGGCATTCCTGTGGCGGTTGCCTAGGATGAAATCGGTGCCTGTCGCCCTGAGCGAAGCGAAGGGTCTCGGCGGCGGCGAGATCCTTCGCTTCACTCAGGATGACAACAAGGCATGAGCGCAAAGGCGGCCTGGTGGCTCGAGCGCATCGCCGCCGACGGCTCGCCGCTGGCCGTGCCGGTGCACGCCCTGCCGTTCGGCATCGGCCGTGACGAAGACAACGAACTCGTGCTGATCGCTTCGGGCGTGAGCCGCAAGCATGCGCGCCTGACGCTCGAAGCCGGCCGCGGCCGCCTCGTTCTCGCCGACCTCGGCAGCACCAACGGCTGCTTCGTCAACCGCGTCCGCATCGAAGCGCCGCGCCCGCTCGACGAGAGCGACATCGTGCACGTCGGCAGCGCCGAGTTCCGCGTCCGGCGTGCCGATGCGAGCCGTCTCGACAGCATCTTGCCGGCCGAGGAGCGCACCGTGATTTCGGCGCCTGGCCGGGCGCTCAGCGAGCATTTCGTTGCCAACGAAGCGGAGTTTTTCGACCTGCTCGCCGGCGACGGCCTTTCCGCCGCCCTGCAGCCGATCGTCGCGGCAGATGACGGCCGGCTGGTCGCGTACGAGCTGCTCGGTCGCAGCACGCATCCCGGCCTGCCGGCCTCGCCGATGCACCTGTTCAGCCTGGCGACACGGCTCAATCGGGCGGGCGAGTTGAGCGGAGCCCTGCGCCGCCATGGTGTCGCGGTCGCGGCCTCGCGGCTGCGCGGCGCGCTGTTGTTCGCCAACGCCCACCCGGCTGAAACCTTCGAGCCCGAGTTCGTTCCCGGCATCGCCAGCCTCGTGCGCGAGCATCCGGGGATCGAGCTGGTGATCGAGATCCACGAAACCGCGGTGGTCGAGACCGCGCGCATGCGCGAGCTCGGCGCGCGCCTGGCCGATATCGGCGTGCGCTTCGCCTATGACGATTTCGGCGCCGGCCAGGCGCGTCTCAACGAACTGAGCGAAGCGCCGCCGCACTTCGTCAAGTTCGACATGGCGCTGGTCAACGGCCTGGCCGCGGCGGGCGCGCGCAAGCAGCGTGTCGTCTCCGATCTGGTACGCCTGGTCGTCGATCTCGGCTCGATCGCACTGGCTGAAGGCATCGAAGCCGAGGCCGACGCCGAGGTCTGCCGGCAGATGGGCTTTCGCCTGATGCAGGGCTATCTTTTCGGCAAGCCGGTGCCGCCCGACACACTGTGACGGACCCGATGCGAAACGTTCCGACTTTCGACGACGTGGCCGCCGCGGCCGACCGGATCGCGAGCGCCGCGCATCGCACGCCGGTGCTCACCTCGGGCACGGCTGACGAAGAAACCGGCGCGAAGCTTTTCTTCAAGTGCGAGAACTTCCAGCGCATGGGCGCGTTCAAGTTCCGTGGCGCCTACAACGCGCTCTCGCTGTTCGACGCGGCGCAGCGCAAGGCCGGCGTCGTCGCTTTTTCCTCGGGCAACCATGCGCAGGCGATCGCGCTCGCCGCACGCCTGATCGGCCTGCCGGCGACCATCGTCATGCCGCACGACGCACCGGCGGCGAAGGTCGCGGCGACCCGAGGCTACGGCGGCGAGGTCGTCGTCTACGACCGCTACAGCGAAGACCGCGAAGCGATCGGCAAGCGTCTTGCCGAAGAGCGCGGCCTGACGCTGATCCCACCCTACGACCACCCGCACGTCATCGCTGGCCAGGGCACGGCCGCGATGGAGCTGATCGAGGAGGCCGGCCCGCTCGACGCCCTGTTCGTCTGCATGGGCGGCGGCGGCCTGCTGTCGGGTTGCGCACTCGCCGCGCGCGCGCTGGCGCCGGGCTGCAAGGTCTACGGCGTCGAACCCGAAGCGGGCAACGACGGCCAGCAATCGTTTCGCACCGGCAAGATCGTCCATATCGCCGTGCCGAAGACGATCGCCGATGGCGCACAGACGCAGTCGCTCGGCAAGATCACCTTCGAAGTCATCCGCCGCAATGTCGACGACGTGTTCACCGCGAGCGACGCCGAGCTGGTCGAATGCATGCGCTTCTTCGCCTCGCGCATGAAGATGATCGTCGAACCGACCGGCTGCCTCGGCTTTGCCGCGGCGCGACGCATGAAGACCGAACTGAGGGGCCGGCGCGTCGGCATCATCATCAGCGGCGGCAACGTCGATCTGGCTCGCTTCGCTGACTTGCTCGGTGGCTGAACACGCGCCGCCGCCACTGCCGCTCGACGGCCGCGCGCACAGCACGGTCACCAACGACGAGCTGTTCTTCGACCTGGTCATGGTCGTGGTCGCGGTATGCAGACCCTGAATCCGAGAAGGCTTCCCGCTCAGGCGCCTGTCTTCCGCAACAGATCAAGCAGGCTCGCATCGTCGCGGGCGCCGAAGCCGGCGGCGCAGGCCTCTTGGAATCGGTTGGCCGCCACCCGACCGAGCGACGGATCGAAGCCGGCGTCTTCGGCCATGCCGAGCGCCAGCGTCGTGTCCTTGGCCAGCAGCGTCGTGTGCGCGCGCGGCGCCAGGTCGCCGACGATCGCCCGGCGCATTCGGTCCGAGCCGATCCAGCTCTGGCCGCTCGACTGCTCGATCACGTCGAGCGTGCGCGCCGGGTCGAGACCGAGCCGTTCGGCAAGCGCAATGGCTTCGGCAGCGCCGGCGAGGTTGATCGCGGCAAGCAGGTTGTTGACGAGCTTGGTTCGTGCCCCGTCGCCGGGCCGCTCGCCGACTCGAAAGACCTTCGAGGAGAGCGCGCCGATCAAGGCTTCGTGCGTCGCGAACACCGCATCGGCGCACGCAACCATCAGGCTCATGCTGCCGTCGCGGGCGCGCGCCGGGCCACCCGACATCGGCGCGTCGATGCAGTCGATGCCGCGCTCGGCCAGTCGCGCGGCAAGCGATTCGGTTCTCGCCGGGCCGATCGTCGGGCATAGCAGCACGCAGGCACCGGCGGCCCGCGCGCTCGCTACGCCGTCGGCGCCGAACAGGACGGCATCGCACTGCGCCGAATCGACGACGGCGACGATGACGACGCGATGCGCCGCAGCGAGCGCCACCGGCGTCGCGAAGGCGCGCGCGCCGTGGTGAACGGCCTCTGCCTCGCGCTCGGGATCGATGTCGCGCACGCCGACGTCATAGCCGCCATCGAGCAGGCGCAAAGCCATCGCGCCGCCCATGTTGCCGATACCAACGATGCCGACGCTGCGCCAGTTCGTCTTCGTCATCTCAGCCCCGCGGGTGATGCATCGCGTGCAAGGCCTTCAGCCGCTCGCGCGCGACGTGGGTGTAGATCGTCGTCGTCGAGATGTCGGCGTGGCCGAGCAGCATCTGCACGGCGCGCAGGTCGGCGCCGTGGTTGAGCAGATGGGTGGCGAAGGCGTGGCGCAAGGTGTGCGGCGAGATCGGCACGGCGATGCCGGCCGCCAGGGCGTAAGTCTTGACCAGCTTCCAGAACATCTGCCGCGTCATCGGCCCGCCGCGCGCGGTGACGAACAGCGCGTCGCTGGTCTGGCCGCCGAGGATGGCGGCACGGGCCTCGCCGAGATAGCGCCGCATCCAGGCGTGCGCTTCTTCGCCGAAGGGCACGAGCCGCTCCTTCGCGCCCTTGCCGGTGACGCGCAAGGCGCCATCGACGAAGCTGACGTTGACCGTCTTCAGCCCGACCAGCTCGCTCACGCGCAGGCCGCTCGCGTACATGAGCTCGAGCATGGTCCGGTCGCGCAGGCCAAGCACGGTGGCGACATGCGGCCCGCCGAGCAAGGACTCGACCTGCGCTTCCGAGAGCGACTTCGGCACGCGCAGCGGCTGGCGTGCGGCAGCGAGCCGCAATGTCGGGTCGGCGCTCGCGAGCCGTTCGCGCAAGGCCCAGCGAAAGAAGCGCTTGAAGACGGTGAGGCGCCGGTTGGTGCTGGTCGCCGCGCTGCCGGCGTGGCGGGCGACCGCGTATTGGCGCAGATCGGCTTCGCTCGCCGCGACGAGCGCCCCACCGCTCGTGCGAGCCAGCCACTCGGCCAGCATCGTCAGGTCCCGACGGTAGGCGGCGAGCGTGTTCGCGGCGAGCCCGTCCTCGATCCAGAGCGCATCGATGAAGCGGTCGATCATGACCGCGACCGGCCTATTCGAGGGTGAGCTTCTGCGCCACCACGACTTTCTTGTAGACCTCGAACTCGGCCGCGATCTGCGCCGCGAACTGCTCGGGCGTGTTGGCGATAATGATCGAGCCGGTCTCGTCGATACGCTTTTTCACGGCCGGGTCGTCGAGCGTCTTGCGCACCGCCGCGTTGACCTTGTCGACGATCTCCTTCGGCAGCCCCTTGGGCCCGTAGATGCCGTAGTACGCCATCCGGTTTACCGGATCGAGGCCCACCTCCTTGAAAGTCGGCACGTTGGGCAGCTGCGGCAGCCGCTGCGGCGCGGCGACGACGATCGCGATCAGCCGCTTGTCCTTGATGAAGGGCAGCGCCGACGGCATGTTGTCGAAGATGATCGGCACCTGGCCGGCGATCACGTCGTTGAGCGCCGGGCCGGCGCCGCGGTACGGGATGTGCGCGACGAAGGTGCCCGAGAGATTCTTGAACAGCTCCATCTGCAGGTGGCCGATGCCGCCGGTGCCCGAGCTGGCATACGAATACTTGCCCGGGTTCTTCTTGAGCTCGGCGATGAAGCTCTTGTAGTCGCGCGCCGGAAAGCTCGGGTGCACGGCGATGACGTTGGGCGTCGCCGCGACGTTGATGATCGGCGTGAAATCGGTGATCGGGTTGTACGGGAGCTTCGGGTTGATCGCCGGGTTCGCCGCCGTCGTCGAGACCGTGGCCATGCCGAGCGAATAGCCGTCGGGCGCGGAGCGCGCGATCTCGGTTGCGCCGACCGAGCCGCCGCCACCGGCCTTGTTCTCGACGATCATGGTCTGGCCGAGCGCGAGGCCGATTTTTTCCGAGACCACGCGGGCGATGATGTCGGTCGTGCCGCCCGGCGCGAACGGAACGACCAGCCGCACCGATTTGTTCGGGTAGGTTGATTGCGCCCAGGTCGCGCCCGGCTCCGCGGCAAGAACCGCGGCGGCGGCAAGCAGGGATCGGCGGTGCAGCATGAACACGTCTCCAAGCATTTGAATTCGTTGACGCACGAGTCTAGGGGAAGCCACGGCATCTGACCCCCGGCAAAAGCCCCGGGCACGCCCGCCATACTCGTTCGCATGGCCCACCCGCCGCTCCTCCTGCCGGACTTTCTCCTGATCCTGCTCGGCTTCATCATCTGCCGTCGCACGCCACTCGACTGGCCGATCTGGGAAGCTGACCGCGCTGCTCGCGATTCGCCATGCAGTGTCGCCGATGGTCGCGATCGGTCTGGCGCTGGCCCTGCGGCTCTCACCCGAACAGCGCAGCATCGTCGTCCTGTTCAGCGCCTTGCCGACCGCCGCGAGCGCCTATGTGCTGGCGGCGCGCATGGGCGGCGACGGAGGCTTCGTCGCCGGGCTCGTGACGGTCTCAACTGTGCTGGGAATGGTCAGTGTGCCGCTCTCGCTCGCCGTGCTCGTTGCCCCGACGGGCCCACCCTGAGCCGATCGGCGCAGCGGTCCGATCGTCAGGCGCTCGCCGGCGCGGTCGGGGCCTGTTCCAGCGCCCACTCGATGTGCTCCTGAACCAGCGGGCTCGCGGCGCCATGCCGCGAGCGCAAGGCCTCGGCGATCTCTTCGCCGCCGGTCGCCCGCAAGGCATTGCCCAACGCCACCGCCAGATTGCGCTGCCATCGTTCGAAGCCGACGCGCCGGATCGCGCTGCCTTCCGTCTTATGCAGGAATTCGGCTTCGTCCCAGGCCCAAAGCGCGAGGAGTTGCGGATCGTCGAAGGCCGGTCGCGCGTCGAAGTCGGCGAGCGGGCTGGTCTTCGCAAACTTGTTCCACGGGCAGACGAGCTGGCAATCGTCGCAGCCGTAGATGCGGTTGCCGATGGCCGCGCGGAACTCGACCGGAATCGCCCCCTTCAGCTCGATCGTCAGGTACGAGATGCAGCGTCGTGCGTCGACCTCGTAGGGCGCGACGATGGCGCGGGTCGGGCAGACGTCGATGCAGGCCTGGCAAGTGCCGCAGTGCGTCTCGACCGGCGGCGTCGGCGGCAACGCCAGGTCGACGTAGATCTCGCCG
>JAYSMB010000365.1:0-3731 GCA_043725065.1 Burkholderiales bacterium | reverse complement strand
GGCCGTGAGCTGCCGATCGAGGCAGCCTGCGCGGTGGTGAAGATCGCGCTGCCGGCTTCGGAGCGGCTGTCGCTCGCCCGCGACGAGGCCGGCCGTTTCAGCTTCGAGATCCGATAGCTCGGGACGAATGAACCCCCACGCTCACTTCGTTCGCCGCCCCCCGGGGGCGCTCAGCGCCCTGCGGGCGGCCGGGCGGGCGCTGACCATGTTCGTCCGCCGCAACCCACAACTCAACCGCAACGACGAGCTGATCCATCTGCTGTCGATCGAGGGCCTGCCGGCTTCGATCGTTCACCACATCCTCGACACGGCGGGAACCTTCCTGAGCGTCAACGACCGCGAGGTCAAGAAGGTGCCGCTGCTGCGCGGCAAGAGCATCTTCAACCTGTTTTTCGAGAACTCGACGCGCACGCGCACGACCTTCGAGATCGCCGCCAAGCGCCTCTCCGCCGATGTGATCAACCTCGACATCGCTCGCTCGTCGACGGCCAAGGGCGAGAGCCTGCTCGACACCATCGCCAACCTGTCGGCGATGCACGCCGACATGTTCGTCGTGCGCCATTCCGAAAGCGGCGCGCCCTATCTGATCGCGCGCCACTGCGCGCCGCATGTCCACGTCGTCAACGCCGGCGACGGCAGGCACTCGCACCCGACACAGGGCCTGCTCGACATGTACACGATCCGCCACTACAAGAAGGACTTTCACAACCTCACGGTGGCGATCGTCGGCGACATCGTGCACTCGCGAGTCGCCCGCTCCGACATCCATGCGCTGACGACGCTCGGTGTTCCCGAGATCCGCGCCGTCGGCCCGAAGACGCTGGTGCCCGGTGACCTGAAGGAAATGGGCGTTCGGGTCTGCCACGACATGAGCGAGGGCATTCGCGGCGCCGACGTGATCATCGTGCTGCGCCTGCAGAATGAGCGGATGGGCGGGGCGATGCTGCCGAGCGCCGGCGAGTACTTCAAGACCTTCGGCCTCACCGCGGAAAAGCTGATGCTGGCCAAGCCCGACGCGATCGTCATGCATCCCGGGCCGATCAACCGCGGCGTCGAGATCGATTCCAGCATCGCCGACGGCGCCCAGAGCGTGATCCTGCCGCAGGTGACTTTCGGCATCGCCGTGCGCATGGCGGTGATGTCGATCATCGCCGGCAACAGCGCGTGAAGCGGGACGACCGACGATGAAGACGCTGATCTCGAACGCGCGCCTGGTCGACCCGCGAACCGGGCGCGACGAGAAGGGCGCGGTCGCGATCGCCGAAGGGCGGATCGTCTCGAGCGGCCCGAAGCCGCCCCGCGACTTCACACCCGAACGGACGATCGATGCCGCCGGCGCGGTCGTCGCGCCCGGCCTCGTGGACCTCTGCGCGCGGCTCGGCGAGCCGGGCCACGAGCACGAAGGCATGCTCGAATCGGAGCTTGCCGCGGCGGTCGCGGGCGGCGTGACCAGCCTGGTCTGCCCGCCCGACACCGACCCGGTGCTCGACGAGCCCGGCCTGGTCGAGATGCTCAAGTACCGCGCCAAGAATCTCGACCTCGCGCGTGTCTATCCGCTCGGCGCGCTGACACGCGGGCTGGCCGGCATCGCCATCACCGAAATGGCCGAACTCACCGAGGCCGGCTGTGTCGGTTTCTCGCAGGCCGACGTCGCGGTCAAGGACACGCTGGTCCTGCATCGCGCCCTGCAATACGCGGCGACTTTCGGCTACACGGTGTGGCTGCGCCCGAACGACGCCTGGCTCGGCGAAGGCGTCGCCGCCAAAGGACCGCTCGCCACGCGTCTGGGTCTGTCGGGCGTGCCCGTGATCGCCGAAACGATCGCGCTGGCGACGATCTTCGAGCTGGTCCGCGATACCGGCGCGCGGGTCCACCTGTGCCGCCTGAGCAGCGCGGCCGGCGTCTCGCTGGTGCGCCAGGCCAAGGCCGAAGGACTGCCGGTGACTTGCGACGCCAGCATCCATCAGCTGCATCTGATCGATGTCGACATCGGCTACTTCGATGCGGCCATGCGCTTGGTGCCGCCGCCGCGCCAGCAGCGCGATCGCGACGCCATCCGCGCCGCGCTCGGCGACGGCACGATCGACGCGCTGGTCAGCGATCACACGCCGGTGGCCGAAGATGCCAAGCATCTGCCGTTCGCCGAAGCCGAGCCGGGTGCGACCGGGCTCGAGCTGCTGCTCGGTCTCGCGCTCAAGTGGGGCGAGGCCTCGGGCCTCGGCCTGACGCGAACGCTTGCCGCGGTGACGACTCGGCCCGCCGCGGTGCTGGCCCGTTCCAGTCTCGCCTTGCTCGACGCGCCGCAGGGCCTTTCGGTCGGCGCGCCGGCTGATCTGTGCGTGTTCGACCCGGGCAGATCGTGGCAACTCGATACGGCGCTCCTCACCAGCCGAAGCCGGCACACGCCCTTCGCCGGCAACGAACTGTTCGGCCAGGTTCGCTGGACCTTTGTCGCGGGCCGCGTCGCGCACGAATCCCACGACGTCCAACACGCCCGCGACTAGACCTCGCGCAACTCGAATGCGCCGCCTACGCGCCGTCGCGCGCCTGCTCCGCTGCGTCGTTCACGGACTGCAGGGCCTCTGGATCGCCTTGATCCGCTTCCCGCGGGCTTCGCTGCCCGAGCGACACGCGGCGATTCGCTGGTGGTCGGCCAAGATGCTGCGCCTGCTCGGCATCGAGTTGCGCGTCGAAGGAACGCTTGCGACGGGTGGCAGCCTGCTGGCCGCCAACCACATCTCCTGGCTCGACATCATGGTGGTTCACGCCGTGGTTCCGCAAGCGCGCTTCGTCTCGAAGGCCGACGTGAAAGCGTGGCCGCTGGTCTCGCGTCTCATCGATTCGGCGGGCACCCTTTACCTCGAGCGCGAGCGCAAGCGCGACGCCTTGCGCGTGGTGCACGACATGGCCGGGGCCTTGCGTTCGGGCCAGACCGTGGCCATCTTTCCCGAAGGCACGACCTCGACCGGGCACGGCTTGCTCCCGTTTCACGCCAACCTGCTGCAGGCGGCGATCGCGACGGCGACGCCAGTGCAGCCGATGGCGCTGCGCTTCTCCGATTCGAGCCATGCCGTCAGCGAGGCGCTCGAGTTCGTGGGCAATACGACGCTGCTGCGGAGCTTGTGGCGATCGGCGTGCGGCGAGGGCGTGGTCGCCCGGCTCGCATTCTTGCCGCCGCGAGCTTCGGCCGGGGTCGGCCGGCGCGAACTGGCCGCTCAGTTGCGCTCTGACATCGGCGCCGCGCTGGGGATCTCTCAGCCGCCCGAAGCCTGACGCGCGACGGCTGCCGCCGCGGCCGACACGGCTTCCGCGTCGCCGAGGTAGTAGCTGCGGATCGGCTTGAGCGCGGCGTCGAGTTCGTAGACCAGTGGGATGCCGTTCGGGATGTTCAGGCCGACGATGTCGGCGTCGGCAATGCCGTCCAGGTATTTCACAAGCGCGCGCATGCTGTTGCCATGCGCCGAGACGAGCAGTCGCTCGCCGGCGCGGATGGCGGGGGCGAGCGTGGCATGCCAGAACGGCAGGACCCGTGCGACCGTGTCCTTCAGGCACTCGGTGAGCGGCACTTCGTCGCCCAGCAAGGCGCGATAGCGCGGATCGGCCCGTTCGCCGCGCGGGTCGCCCGGGTCGAGGGCGGGCGGCGGCACGTCGTAGCTGCGCCGCCAGGCGAGCACTTGCGCATCGCCGTACTTGCGCGCGGTCTCGGCCTTGTCGAGCCCCTGCAGCGCGCC
>JAYSMB010000364.1:0-2043 GCA_043725065.1 Burkholderiales bacterium | reverse complement strand
GCGAGTCGCTGCCGAACCCGTTCAGCCTGACGCCGGATTCGCCCGAGCCGCTCGAACGGCTGCCCTACATCGTCGTCGTCATCGACGAGCTGGCCGATTTGATGATGGTGGTCGGCAAGAAGATCGAAGAGCTGATCGCGCGCCTCGCGCAGAAGGCGCGCGCTTCGGGCGTGCACCTGATCCTGGCGACGCAGCGGCCGAGCGTCGACGTGATCACGGGGCTCATCAAGGCCAACATTCCAACGAGGCTTTCGTTTCAGGTCTCGAGCAAGATCGATTCGCGGACCATCCTCGACCAGTCGGGCGCCGAAGCGCTGCTCGGCATGGGCGACATGCTCTACCTGCCCTCGGGCAGCGGCGTGCCGATCCGCGTCCACGGCGCTTTCGTCAGCGACGACGAAGTGCATCGCGTCGTCGCTTACCTGAAGACGCAGGGAGCGCCGAACTACATCGAGGGCATTCTCGAAGGCGGCACGCTCGATGGCGTGGATGGCGACGCGCTGGCCGGCGAAGCGGGCATGACGGGGGGCGAGAACGATCCGATGTACGACCAGGCCGTGGGCATCGTGCTGCAGCACCGAAGGGCTTCGATCTCGCTGGTGCAGCGGCATTTGCGCATCGGCTACAACCGCGCCGCGCGATTGCTGGAACAAATGGAGAAATCGGGCCTCGTATCGAGCATGGCAACCAACGGCAACCGCGACATCCTCGTTCCGGCGCGAGTGGAGTGACGATGCGGCGCAGTCTCTTCGCGGCGGTCGTCGCCAGCGCGCTGACGACATCGCTCGCCGCTTCGGCGGCACCCGTGGACACGCTGCGCGAATTCGTTCGCGACGTGAAGAGCGGCCATGCGCAGTTCACGCAGACCGTGACTTCGCCCGATGGCGCGAAGAAGAAAAGCTCGATCGGCAGCTTCGACTTCGAGCGCCCGAACCGCTTTCGCTTCGCCTACGCCAAGCCGTTCGAGCAGACCATCGTCGCCGACGGCGAAAAGGTCTGGATCTACGACCGCGACCTCAATCAGGTCAGCTCGCGCCGGATCACGCAGGCGCTCGGCGCGACGCCCGCGGCGCTGCTCTCGGGCGGTTCGCTCGACAAGGATTTCGATCTCGCCAACCTGCCGTCGCGCGACGGACTCGATTGGGCCGAGGCGAAACCGAAGGCCACGGACGGCGCCTTCCAGTCGGTTCGCGTCGGCTTTCGCGGCAAGGACCTGGCGGCGCTCGAGATCATCGACAGCTTCGCCCAGAAGTCGTTGCTTCGCTTCGATGCGTTTGCCGCGAACGCGCCGATCGCCGCCGAGACGTTTCGCTTCACGCCGCCGGCCGGCGCGGACGTGATCGAGCAGTAGTCGTCAGCCGGCGTGCGTCGCCACGAGAACCGCGTTCGTCCCGCCGAACGCAAACGAGTTCGACATCGCCGCACGCAGGCCGGCGCTCTCGCGCGCAGCGTGGAGCACCAGGTCGATGGCGAACGAGGGATCTGCCGCGTTGGTGTTCGCGGTGGGCGGCAAGCGCCCCGCATGCAAGGCGCGCAGCGCGGCGAGCAGCTCGACAGCGCCACCGGCTCCGAGCAGATGGCCGTGAATCGCCTTGCTCGAGCTGACGGGAACGCCACCCGCACCGAACACGCGAGCGATCGACTCGGCTTCCGCGGCATCGCCGGCGGTCGTCGCGGTGCCGTGCGCGTTGACGTAGCCGACCTCGCTCGTGGCGATGCCGGCGTCGGCCAGCGCCGCCGTCATGGCGCGGGCCTGGCCCGACGCGTCGGGTTGGGTGATGTGGACGCCGTCGCAGTTGGTCGCGTAGCCGGCGAGCATCGCGCCGGGCGACGCGCCACGCGCAATGGCGTGTGCCGTCGATTCGAGCACGAAGGCGGCCGCGGCTTCGCCGAGCGCGAAGCCGGAGCGGTCGGCGGCGAAGGGCCGGCACACTGCGGCGATGCGTGCCGTGTCGCTTGCACCGGCGGTCGCGCCGATCGGCGCCAGCACGCGCATCGCCTGCCAGCTCGCGAGCACGCCCGGCGTCAGCATCGCTTCGCTGC
>JAYSMB010000363.1:0-3185 GCA_043725065.1 Burkholderiales bacterium | reverse complement strand
TATCGAGCGTGCGTCCCCACGAACCTGGACTAGCCCCTACCGGCCTTTCAAACCGTGCCCTCGGCGAGCTGCGCAGCCTCGGCGACGCAGCGTGTCTTGCCGCTCCAGCGCGCGCCACGCGTGAGAACGCCTGGCCATCGCCGCGCGACCGGCCAGGCCGCGCTCGCCGCCCACGGTCGCATCGCCACGTACGCGAACGCGGCGGCGACGCGAAGCCGCGGCGCGAAGCCTCGCCGCCATCGGCTTTCATAGTCGCGCAGCAAGCGCGACTGCATTGCCGCACACGTGTCCGGTGCCACCATCGCCGTGCGCTGGGGGCCGATCAAGGACGCGAGCACGAACGACGATTGCACCGCCATGCTGATGCCTTCGCCGACGATAGGGTGCGCTTCGCCGGCCGCATTGCCGACCCGAAAGACGCCGTCGTTCGCGCCGAGGCGAACGCCGGGCCGGATCGGTCCGCTGGCGAGCCAGGCGCCCTCGCGCCTGGCGCCTTCGAGGGCGTCGGCGACGCCCGCACACTCGCGGCGCAGGATTGCTTCGACGACGCTGCCCGCGCGCTCGCCGGGAACCGCTTCGCGATCACGATCGAGTCGGTCTTCGCGAACGCAGCACGCAAGCGTGGCCAGGCCGTCGTCGGCGACCACCATGCCGCCGTAGCCACCGTCGAACGACAGCACGGGCAACAGATCGGCCGGGATCGAACTCGCCCGAAAGTTGGCCTTGAACGCGAACAGATCGCTTGGCTTGCGAGCCCGGCGCGAAATCGCACGCTCGGAAGGCAGTGGCTGCCACGAACCATGCGCGGCGACGACGAGCGCGGCTTCGAGCACCACCGCACCGCCGGCCTCGCCGACCGGCCGGACACGAAGGCGAAAGCGGCCTGCCTCGCCTTCGATCGCCTGCAGCGACCAGGGCTGAAACATCGTCGCACCGGCGGCCTCGGCTTCTCTTGCCAGCAAGGTGTCGAGGTGCTCGCGGCCGAGCGCACGGCCGTAACGATGAGTCGTCGATTGGGCTGGCGGAAGTGGCGCAAGAATCGTCTCGCTGCCGCGCATGAGAGCAACCCGGCGCAGCTCCGCGCCCGCCAGTCGCGCAAACTCGGGGCCGATGCCGAGCGCATCGAACAGCGGCAGATTGCTGGCGGCGATGCACTCGCCGCAGACCTTGCGACGCGGAAAGCGCTGCCGTTCGACCAACGCCACCGACCAGCCCGCGCGGGCGAGCAGGATCGCCGCGCTCGCCCCGGCCGGACCGGCGCCGATGACGACGGCGTCGAAGCTCGTCTTCACGATGTCTTGCCGGCGCGCGCGGCACACAAGCAATGCGTGAACAGGCCGTCGTCGTATTCGTCGAGACGCCAAGCGCCGTCTTCGCCCGGCCATGCGTCGCGCAGTTCGCGGCCGACGAAGCCGGCGCGAACGCTCAGCACGCCGTCTCTTCGCGTCACGGCGTTGGCGCCCAGAAAGAAGATCAGGTGGCTGGCGGCCAGAGCGAAGCGGCTGCGCCGCGGCTCGCAGGCCACCAGCGCGTCGGCGCGCGCCGCGCAACCGGCAAGCACGCGACGCAGCTCCTCGCCTTCGAAGTGGTGAAGAAAGAGGTTGGCGACGATGATGTCCCACCGCTCGGCAGCGTCGAGCTTCGCGGCCCAATCGAGCACATCCGCAACGACCGGCCGGGCCTGCCAGCCAGCGGCTGTGTAGGCGGCGATCGTCTCGGCGTCGACGATCGATTGGCGGTCGAGCAGGTCGAGGCTGACCGCGGGCCAACGTTCGCCGCGATGCCTGGCGACGTCGAGCATCAATCGGCCATCACCGCAGCCAAGCTCGAGAACGCGCGGAGGCTTCGCGCCCGCATCGGGCCAGGCCCGCGCCAGTGCGCGAGCGAGGATGCCGCGCGCGCCCATGAAGGCGTTGACCCGCCGCAGGTCGCGACGCGAGCGCTGCGCTGTCGGGTCGTCCGGCGCGAGATGGTCCAGCGTTTCCGGCTCGAGAACGCGCTGCAAGCCCCCTCTCCCGCTCGCGGGAGAGGGCTGGGGCGAGGGCGCGCCCCCGGCCACCTCAATCGACCTTCAACAACGCACCATGGCAGCTGAATCCCGCCCCGAACGACGAGAGCCACCACCAGCCGCCGGGCGCATCGTCGGCCAGCGCGGCTTCCAGCACGAAGTAGACGAAGGCGCTCGACAGGTTGCCGTACTCGCGCAGCATGGCCGCGCTGTAGCGGAACGCGTCGTGGTCGAGCTCGAAGCGACGTTCGAGAGCGAGCAGCACGTCCCGGCCGCCGGCATGCATGATCCATGCGGCGATGTCGCCGCTGTTCAGCCGCGCGCGGTCGAGCACGGTCGCGAGCACGCGATGCGCGTAATCGGCCGCGAGCACGGGCACCTCGCGTGTCAGGATGTTGCGAAGCATGCCTTCGCGCTGCTCGAACATCAGCGCCTTGCGCCGCGCCGGCTCGATCAGCGAAGCGCCGTCCTTCCATTCGATGCGGCGACCATCGACGAGTGGTTCGCGCGAAAGCACGGCCGCGCCTGCGCCATCGCCAAACAGGCAGGCGCTGATCAGGACGCCCGGGTCGTTATCGAGGTACATCGCCGCGCTGCTGACCTCGACGCAGACCGAGAGCACGTGTTCGGCCGTACCCGAGGCGAGCAGCGAGCGGCCGAGTTGCAGGTTGGGCAGCGCCGCCGCGCAGCCCTGGCCGACCAGGTCGTAGGCCTGCAAGTCGGCACGCAGGCCGAGGCGCTCGACCACGTAGCCCGAAAGGCCCGGGCAGAGGTATCCGGTGCAGGTGCTGACGACGACGGCGCCGATCCGCGACGCATCGAGACCGGCCGAAGCCAGCGCGCGCCTGCCGGCCTCGGCTGCGAGCGCCGGCGCGTTCGCAAGGAAACGCCGATCGAGCGTGTCGGGATCGATCGTGAACACCTCGTCGAGCGAGCCGAGCGCGAGCCGCCGCGCCTCGATGCCGTTGTCGCGTTGCAGGACGGTGCGCGCGATCAGGTGCGAACGGGTGTCGAGACGTGCGAACCAGTCGGAGCGCTGGAAGGCGTCGAGACATTCGGACTTGGTGTAGCGAGAGGGTGGCGTGGCGGTGCCAAGGCCGCGAAGGTACATGCGTTGGATGAGCGCGAAGACAGACGGACGCGAGTATCGAGGCAAACGCTTCCTGGGTCGGGCCCG
>JAYSMB010000362.1:0-2247 GCA_043725065.1 Burkholderiales bacterium | reverse complement strand
CCCGCGCGCGGGCAGCGTGCGCTTCGACGGCGAGGACATCACGGCGATGAAGCCGCACCGCATCGTCGAACGCGGGCTCGTTCAGGTGGCCGAAGGCCGGGCGATCCTGACCACGCTCACGGTGCGCGCGAACCTCGAGCTCGGTGCCTACCGGCGCCGCGACAAGGCTGCGGTGAGCGGCGACCTCGAGCGCGTGCTGGCGCTGTTCCCGAGGCTGCACGAGCGCATCGATGGCCTCGCCGGCAACCTCTCGGGCGGCGAGCAACAGATGCTGGCCATCGCTCGCGCCCTGCTCGCACGGCCGCGGCTGCTGCTGCTCGACGAGCCGTCGATGGGCCTGGCGCCGCTCGTCGTTCAGGACATCTTCCGCACGCTGCGCCGGATCCACGCCGAAGGTCTCGCGATCTTCCTGGTCGAACAAAACGTGCGACAGGCGCTCAAGCTCGCCAGCTACGGCACCGTGATCGAGAACGGCCGCGTCGTGGTCGAGGGCCCCAGCGCGCAACTGCTGGACGATCCGCGTGTGCTCGCCGCCTACCTCGGCGGATGACCGGCCTTCCTTGCGGATCTCGTCGAAGCAACGGCTTTTGCATCGGCGCACGCAGCGCCATCCAGTCCTTCACGTGTCGGCGTCGGCGTTCCAGCCTTTGGTCATGCAGGCGGACGGCGTCTGAGAATCTGTGAACCAATCAATTTTCCGCCTGAAGAGCGTGTCGTTTGATCGGCGGCAGGATTCTGGGCTACTTTGCGCCGATCTTGCCGCCGATCTCGTGATCCGTTTTGAACCGCGTTTGCGTCCTTGACTTCAGAAGGCATCGCGCAGTCGCGCTGCTGGGCAATCTTGCCGAGATGGCGCGCCTGCGACTAGCATCAAAGGCTCGGGCCTCCGCTGCCTTCGAAGCCAATCGGGTGGCGTGCACCCAAGGAGAACGACATGGGATTGATGGCTTCGCTCGGCCTTCCGGAACGCCCCCAGGCGATCCAGCCGCAGAAGGTGATGAACATCACCGATTCGCAAGGCGCGGAAGTGTCGAAGAGCGGCGCGCGGCCGATCGCCGTGGTGCCCACTCAACCGGCCGAGGCCTTGCGCGGCAAGCTCGAAGCCAGGGACAAGGCGCTGCGCGACGCCTACGCCAAGCTCACCGCGGCTCAGCCCCGGCTCGAGGCGGCGATCATTGGCGCGAGCGGCGACACGAAGAAGGCGATGGAGGCGCAGAAGGCCGACGTCGACAAGCATGTCGCCAGCATCGAGCGCCAGCTGAAAACCCTAGACGCCGACCGCAAGGCGCTCGACGACCCGCGCACCGACGCCAAGGCGATGAACGACATCCTGGCGCGCAACAAGTCGGGGGCGACGGTCGGCACGGCCACCGAGGTCGATCGCCACGACGGCGAGTACGAGAAAAAGCCCACCGGGAAGCGCGAAACGACGACCACCACGGCGTACGCCGATGGCGTCTCGACGACGCGGACGAGCGACAAGACCACCTCGGTCGGCCTCGACGGCGTGACGAGGAAGACCGTCGAGTCGAAGGAGAAGCAGACGGCGACCGACAAGACCTCGACCTCGGTCTCGCGCACCGACAAGGTCTCGAAGGACGGCTACTCCGGGGAGACGGTGCAGAAGCACGAGCACGAGGCCGACGGCCAGACGAGCAGCGTCGAGAAAAAGAGCGGGATCAAGATCGGCCTCGAAGGCTACGAGTCGAGCAAGGAACAGAAGATCACCCATGCCGACGGGTCGGGCACGGGCACCTCCTCCACCGGCAAGCTCGAGCGCGGCGACGGCAAGGCCGGCGCCAGTAAGACAAGCACGACCAGCAAGACCGACGCATCCGGCAACACGACCTCCAACACCGGCACGGCCAAGGGCGGCCTGGTCGCCGACAAGGACGGCATCGGCGGCTACGGCGAAGGCGAACGTGCGATCGAGCGCAAGGGCGCCGGCGGCCTGAAGACCGGCGCCGTGGCGGGGCTCAACGCCAAGATCACCTGCAACGTGACGGAGATCGAAAAGAGCAAGCCTCCGGCCTATCGGCTGACGACTCGAATCAGCCTCGGCGCCTCGCTCTCGGCATCGGCGGGCCGCGACAAGGAGGGCTCCGAAGGCAAGGTGGGGGTCAAGGTCTCCGGCTCGGCGCAAATATATAGCTCTCAAGAAACAAAACGTTCCGCAATGCGAAACGGTCACTGACAAAGCGTTTCTTCGCGAACGCCTAGCCCGCACAGCGGGCTTGGGAAGCTGAT
>JAYSMB010000361.1:0-8782 GCA_043725065.1 Burkholderiales bacterium | reverse complement strand
GCGACCGCGACGACCCGCGCACGCTCGACTACCTGAAGGCCGAGAACGCTTACGCCGACGCCTGGTTCGCACCGCACGCCGCCTTGAAGGAGACGCTCTACCAGGAGATGTTCTCGCGCATCCAGCAGGACGACGATTCCGTTCCCTACCGCAAGGGCAAGTGGTGGTACGCGACGCGAACCCTGAGCGGCGAGCAGTACCCGCGCCACATCCGCCGCCGCGCCCTCGGCAGCGAGCGTCGCTACGACGCCGGCGGCAGCGACGAGACCTTGCTCGACCTCAACGAGATGGCCCGGGGCAAGCCCTTTCTTCGCCTCGGCGCAGCGACGGTGAGCCGCGACGCCGCGTGGCTGGCGTACACCGCCGACTTCACCGGCGGCCGCGACTACACGCTGTACCTCAAGGGCCTGGTCACGGCAGCCATCGACGACTGGACCCTGCCCGAGGTCGCCTCGGTCGTCTGGGCCAACGACAGTCGCACGCTCTACTACGTGACCATGGATGAAGCCAAGCGGGCGAACCGGCTCTGGCGCCACGTCGTCGGTGCCGGCATGGCCGACCTTCTGCTCCACGAAGAAGCCGACGAGCTGTTCAGCATCGGCGTGGCCAAGACGCGCGACGAACGCTTCGTGGTGGTCGGAATCGAGAGCATGGACTCATCGGAGATCCGGCTGATCGACGCCGACGCGACCGGCGCCGCCGTGCCGCCGCTGCGCACGGCGTTCGCGCGCCGCGCCGACATCGAGGTCGACCTCGACCACCGCGACGGGCGCTTCTTCGTTCGCATCAACGACACCGGGCGCAACTTCCGTCTCGTCAGCGTCGACGCGGCCACGGTCGATCTCGCCGATGCCGTCGAGATCATCGCGGCACGCGACGACGTGATGCTCGACGACTTCGACCTGTTCGCGAAGCACCTCGTCGTCACCGAGCGCGTCGACGGCAGCCTCGAGCTGCGCGTGTTCGACCTCGTGCAGGGCGGCGAGCACCGGATCGCGTTCGACGAGGCGGCCTACAGCGTGCACACCGGCGCCAATCCGGAATTCGAGACGACGACGCTCCGCTTCGTCTACACCTCGATGACGACGCCGGCCTCGACCTTCGACTACGACTTGATCACGCGCGAGCGCGTGCTGAAGAAGCGCCAGCCGGTTCCCGGCTACGACCCCACGCTGTATGCCAGCGATCGCCTGCTGGCAAGAGCGTCGGACGGCACCGAGGTGCCGATCTCGCTGGTCTGGCGACGCGACGCGAAACTGCGCGGCCCGCAACCGCTGCTGCTCTACGGCTACGGCAGCTACGGCATCCCGATCGACCCGGCGTTCTCGCAGACGCGCGCGTCGCTGCTCGACCGCGGCGTCGTCTTCGCGATCGCCCACATCCGCGGCGGCGGCGACCTCGGCCGAAGCTGGTACGAGGCCGGCAAGATGGCGAGAAAGGAAACGACCTTCACCGACTTCATCACCTGTGCCGAGGCGCTGGTCGAGCGCGGCCTGACCGTGCCGCGGATGCTGGCGATCGAGGGCGGCAGTGCCGGCGGTCTGCTCATGGGCGCGGTCGTCAACCGCCGGCCCGAGTTGTTCAAGGCGGTCGTCGCGGAAGTGCCTTTCGTCGACGTGATCAACACCATGCTCGACGAGGCGCTGCCGCTCACGGCGGGCGAGTTCATCGAGTGGGGCAACCCCAAGATCGCCGAGCAGTACGGCTGGATGCGCGCCTACA
The DNA here is from genome assembly GCA_043725065.1 of Burkholderiales bacterium. GTDB lineage: Bacteria > Pseudomonadota > Gammaproteobacteria > Burkholderiales > Burkholderiaceae_C > Schlegelella_A. The sequence goes on along the minus strand of JAYSMB010000361.1, from coordinate 7,060 downwards.
GCCCCTACGACAACCTGAAGCCCGGCGCTTACCCGGCGATGTTGGTGCGGACCGGGCTCAACGACACGCAGGTCGCGTACTGGGAGCCGGCCAAGTACGTCGCGAAGCTGCGCACATTGAGGACCGACGCCAACCCGCTGCTGTTCAAGGTCAATCTCGAGGTCGGCCACGGCGGCGCCTCGGGCCGCTTCGATTCGCTGCGTGAAATCGCCGAGGACGACGTGTTTCTGCTCGCGCAGTGGCGTCTTGCCTGAGGGCTGGGTTCAGACGTCGAAGAAAACCGTCTCGTCGTCGCCCTGAAGGCGGATGTCGAAGCGATAGACCACTGCGCCGTTGTCGGCGCGACGATCGGTTCGCTCGGCGACCAGCGTCTTTCTTCGCGCTTCCCACTCGATCAGGTTGATCACCGGGTCCTCGGCGTTGGCCGCGGCCTCGTCGCTGAAGTAGATCCGCGTGTTCAGGCCGAGGTTGATGCCGCGCGCGACGACCCAGGCGCTGATGTGCGGCGCCATGACCCGACCCTTGCGGCCTTCGACCGGGCCCGGCTTGATCGTGTCGAAGGTGTAGACGCCGCTGTCGAAATCGGTGCAACTGCGGCCCCAGCCGCGAAAGTGCGAGTCGATCGCCTTGCCCGCCTGCCGGTCGGCAGGGTGCGCGTATTTGCCTTCGGCGTTGGCCTGCCAGATCTCGATCAACACGTCCTTGAGCACCGTGCCGATGCCGTCGAAGACGCGGCCTTCGATGCGGATGCGCTCGCCCTTTGTCTCTGCATCCACGAGCACGCTGCCGAAGTTGTTCTCGAAGATGTCGAAGCCGGCGGCCTTGGGCGCGAGGCCGATGTGGACGTAGGGTCCGGCGGTTTGCGAGGCCGTCTCGCGAAGCACTTGAAGGCCGCTCATTGCAGCGCTCCTGCCGGCGCCTTCTGCACGTGGTTCTCGAACAGCGTGGCGCGATGGCCGCGCAGGACGATGTCGAAGCGGTAGGCGCGGCTGTCGAGCTGGACGAAGGCGCTGACGTCCTGCAGCGCGATCAGGCCGCGGATCTGTTCTTCGCTCGGTGCGACGCCGAGGATCGGGCAGCTGCGGATCAACGGGTCGCCCTCGAAGTACATCTGCGTGACGAGGCGCTGCACCCAGCCGTCACCCGAGATCGCATAGTGGATGTGCGCCGGACGCCAGTCGTTGACACGATTGCGCCAAGGGTAGGGCCCCGGCTTGATCGTGCGGTACGCGTAGTAGCCGTTCGCGTCGGTCAACACGCGGCCGCAGCCGCCGAAGTTCGGGTCGAGCGCGCCGATGTACTGGTCTTTCTTGTGCCGGTAACGGCCGCTCGCGTTGCATTGCCAGACCTCGACCAGCGCGTTTTTCACCGGGTTGCCGAACTGGTCGTGAACGAAGCCGTGGACGACGATGCGCTCGCCGATCGGCAGGCCGCCCTTCGCGTAGTTCATGATCAGGTCGTGGTCGAGTGGGCCGAGCTCGTCGGCGCGGAACACGGGCGCCGTCACTTCGGAGAGCGACTGCTGCAACGAGATCAGCGCCAGGCGCGGACTTCGCAGCACGCTCGTCTTGTACGCCGGCGTGTTAGCCGGCGGGTGCGAGCTCGTGTCGCGCATCAGGAACTCGGCGTCGGGGGCGGCAGTTCTCATGGTTTGTTTCCTTGATGCAGCTTGGCCGCCGCCGCCTGCAATGCAAGACGGTAGCCGATCGTGCCGAGTCCGACGATCACGCCTTCGGCGATGCCCGACAGGCAGGAATGGTGACGGAAGGCCTCGCGCTTGTGAACGTTGCTGACGTGCACTTCGATGAAGGGAATCGCGACACCGGCCAGCGCGTCGCGCAGTGCGACGCTGGTGTGGGTGAGGCCGCCCGGGTTGATGACGATGAAGCGAACGTCTTCGCCGCGTGCGGCATGGATGCGGTCGATGAGCTGGCCTTCGTGGTTGCTCTGGAACGAGGTGAGGTCGAGGCCCAGCGCTTGGCTCTCCTTGCCGCACATCGCTTCCACATCGGCCAGCGTCGCCGTGCCGTAGACGTCCGGCTCGCGCGTGCCGAGCAGGTTGAGGTTGGGGCCGTTGAGGAGGAGGACTTTCATGGCGTCGATTCTCAGTCGAAACGCCGCCTCCGCGATCCTCCGATCAGGAGACCGGGTCGGGCCTGCGACGCGGATGCTCGGCGAAGAAGCGCAACATTTCGCGCGACGCGTCCGGTCCCTCGTTCTCGGTGAAGCTGCCGGCAGCGTCGCCGCCCGACCACGCGTGGCCGGCGCCGTGCACAACCCAGTGCTCGGCCCGGCTCGGCGCCTGGCTGCTCGCTTCGGCCGGTCGGTAGACGGTGCGTGTGAAGGTGCGTCCATCGCTCGCCGCGGCGGCGCTCGATTCGCGGCTGGCCCGAGCCGGCGCTGCACCGAGCGCGGCGTCGACGGCGTGGCTGCCATTCAGTGCGTTGACGGTGGTGTCGGCGTCGCCATGGAAGACGATGACCGGAGCGCCCTCGGCCGCATCGGCGTTCGGCGGGGTGCTGGGCGCCGCGGGTACCGTGCCGGGCCAGGCCGCGAGCGGCGACTTCATCGGCGCGCTGCCTAGTGCGCCGGGCCATCCGGGCAGGGCGCCGACGGCGCCAGATTTCATGGCCGAGAACGCCGAGACGACGTCGTGCGCCGCGCCGGGCGGCAGGCCCGAATGGATGCCGGCGGCGGCGAAAAGATCCGGGTACTCGCGTGCCAGGATCGCCGCCATCGCGCCACCCGCCGAGAGGCCGGCGACCCAGACGCGATCGGCGTCGATCGGATGCGTCATCATGATGTGGCGTGTCATTCCGGCGAGAAGCGCCGGCTCGCCCTGGCCGCGCCGCTGGTCACCCGGAACAAACCAGTTCCAGCACTTGTGCGCATTCGAGCGAGGTGCCTGGGCCGGATAAAGCACATACAAACCCCGCGCTTGCGCCAGCGCGTTCATTCGGGTTCCAGTGGCGAAGTCGTCGGGGTCCTGGGTGCAGCCGTGCAGCATGACGACGAGCGGCAGGGCGCGGCCTTCGAACCCCGACGGCTCGAAGAGCTTGAAAGTGCGCGTGCCGGCCTCGGCGGTGAAGCTGCTCTCGACGAACCGCCCTTCGCGGTGGCGCTGGCCGCTCGCCGGCGCCTCGAGTTCGATGTTCGCGGCGGACTCGACGACCGTTCGCGGCGCGCGCCCTGCCGGTTCGACTTCACGGACCAGACCATCGAGCACCACGGCCGGGGCGACTGCGTACGGAGCGTTCCTGGCCTGGGTCGGCGGACTCGCGTGCGATGCAGCGACCTCGGGGACGAGGGCGCGCTGGATCGCCTCGGTGGCTTCGACGAGGTTGCCGTGCCGCATCAGGCCGGTCGCAGCAATGATCTTTTGCAGGAAGGAATTCAAGGGCATCTCGCTCGAAGAAGGTCCACAGAGTAACCCGGCGCGGCAAATATTGCTGCGCTGCACCATTATTTCGGTCGCGGCCTCGGCAGATCGGCCAACTCCGCTTTCAGCTCTTCGTTGCGCACTGCGTGAGTCACCCGGGCGACCGCGCGAGCCACATTGCGGGTTTCTTCCTGCACGGCCACGTCCTTGTCGAGCGTGTCGTGACTGGTCGCGTAGGTTCGAAATAGCCGATGTAGCGGTCGAGCCGGGCCTGATCGCCGGCATCCAGCAAGCCCATCCAGTCGAGCCAGTCGGAGAGCGCCCGGCGCGAGCCTTCGATGCCCGCTACGTCACCGTGCACGACCAGGCCGTAGACGCGCTTGTCGAGATGCTTCGACCAGTGCGTCGGTCTTCTGCGCGTTTTTCACGCGTTCGCTGGCCTCGATCCACTCGATCGACAGGTCGTAGTCGGGGTCGGCGCAGCCGGGGCCGGCCTTTCTCGTGAGCGGCGACTTGCGGCCGTCGCAGTACGCCTCCCACGCGATCGTTTCGAGCCGGCCGATGGCCACGTCTTCGCTGCGAAACGCCGGGTCGACGAAGGAGGTGCGAAAGCGCTCGCTGAACTCGACGCGTTCGAGATTGCCGGGCCATTGGCCCTTTCTTACTTTGGTCGTCATCGCGCAAACCCTCCGGTGGAAACGATCGGGTTATCAATGTAGTCAGGTCGCCGCCCGCTCGCTGTCGGCGAACGCCGCGTTCCGGGCGGCCCATCCCCCCAACGCGCGATATGCATGCGCGGCGGGTCGCGCAAACAATCCGCCCGCTTCGGGCATGTCGCCCGAGCGCACACGATTCGTGTGGCACCACCCAGGAGAACTTCATGCCCAGCACCACCGTTCCCAAGCGCAAGGTCGCGGTCACCGAAATGCACGTGGCCCTGACCTCGAGCACGTCGTTCGACGATCTCGTCGCCGCCCTCAAGGTCACCCTGACCGTTCCGGAGCTGCCCGGCTTCAAGGGCTGCCGGCCGTGCCTCTCGGGGCTCGACCGCTTCATCATCGAAGACATCGCGGTCCGCGGTATTCGATAGAGCCGAAAATGAGAGTCCCCACGCTCACTTCGTTCGCTGCCCCCCGAGGGGGCGCTCAGCCCCTTGGGGCGGCCCGGCGGAGCTGAGATGCAGCCCTTGCCAAGGCTGGGCGTGGGCCTGGCGTACCAGGCCCCGCTTGCGCCGCTGATCGGAGCGGCAGGGCCCGAGCTCGACTACGTCGAGATCGTCCCCGACATTCTCTGGACCGATCTCGGTCAACGTGCCGAGCCGCGCTACATCGACGATGCGGCGGGCCGCGCAACGCTCGAGCGAGCGAGCCGCGGCCTGCCACTGGTCGCGCACGGCATCGGCCTGTCGATCGGAAGTGCCGGCGTCTTCGACCTGGCCCATGTCGATCAGGTCGAGCGCTGGCGTCGGCGCCTCGGCTTTGCCTGGCACAGCGATCACCTCGCGTTCCATCTCGCCGAGCACGGCGACGGGCTGATGAACGTCGGCATCACGTTGCCCCTGCCGCGCGACCGCGAGTCGATAGCCCTGCTCGCGCCGCGCATCCGCGAAGTGCGCCGCCGCGTGCCCGCGCCCTTCCTGCTCGAGAACAACGTCTACTACTTCGACATCCCGGACTGCGAGATGGACGAGGCGACGTTTCTCAACACGCTCTGCCGCGAAAGCGGCTGCGGGCTCGTGCTCGATCTTCACAACGTCTACACCAACGCGCGCAACCACGGTTTCGACGCGCATGTCCTGCTCGCCGAGCTCGAGCTCGAGCACGTCGGCGAGATCCACGTTGCCGGCGGCATGGAGCTCGACGGCTTTTATCTGGACGCCCACTGCGACACGATCCCCGACGCCGTCTGGTCGCTGCTCGAATGGACGCTGCCACGCTGCCCGAATATCGGCGGCGTGACCTTCGAGCTGTTTGGCTCATGGTTCGACAGCGTCGGCAACGAACGCGTCACGTGCGACCTGCGGCGCTTGCGTGCCCTCTGGACGCGGGCAACCCGACGCACGCGCCATCGCCATGCGGCGGTCGCGGAGGCCGCATGACGGCGCAAGCCTTTCAGGCCGCTATGGCACGGCTGATCGTCGAGCCCGACTTCCGCGATGCCGTTCGCGCCGACGGCCTTGCCGCCCTGCCCGGTGAGCTGACCCCGCTCGAAACCTCGCGGCTCGTCGCGATCGCCAGCGACCGCGGCCTCGACATGAACCGCACCTTGCACAAGGGCTTTCGCCTCGGCAAGTTGCGCGCACTGTTGCCGCTTACATGCGCGGCGCTGACGCCGGTGCGGCTGGCGCGCGAGGTGGCGCGGTTCTGGCAAACGCATCCGCCCGCCAGCTTTTCGTTCCTGCCCGAAGCGCTCGAGTTCTGCGCTTTTCTCGAGCAGCGACAGCTCCGCTCGATCTACCTCGCCGAAGTGCTGGCCTTCGAGCGCGCCACGCTCGAACTGGAACGGGCGCGCCTCGACACGCCGCCGCCGCAAAGCGTTCGCTTCCGGCACGACCCCGTCGCCTTGCTGGGCGCGCTGGCGACGGGCCGGCGGCCGCGCGCTGTGCGCGAGCGGCCTTGCCTCCTGCTCGGCAGCAAAAGCGGCGACGCGCCGGCGTGCTGGACACTGGTCGACGCGATGTCTCGCTAGCGTCGCTACGATCGTGCCCACACCGCGTCGATCGACGCCGGCACGAAAGGATTCAGCGACATGAAAGCAACCTGGAACGGCGCAACCCTGGCGGAGAGCGACGACACGGTCGTCGTCGAAGGCAATCACTACTTCGCAGAGGCCAGTCTGAAGCGCGAGTACGTGACCTTCAGCAACCACCGCTCGATGTGCGCGTGGAAAGGCGAGGCCCACTACTACAGTCTGATGGTCAGCGGCGACCTCAACCCGAACGCGGTCTGGTACTACCCCGAACCGAACGAAGCGGCCAAGGAGATCAAGGGCCGGGTCGCGTTCTGGAAGGGCGTGAAGGTCGCCCAGTAGCAAAGCGCGGCTACTTGCCGGCCTTGAAGTTGGTGAAGATGCGCGTCTGCACGCGACGGATCGCTTGCGGCACGGCGTCGGGGGGCGTCATCCTCGCCTTGTCGGCGGCCGACAGGAAGATCGTCGGGTTCGCGGCGACCTCTTTCTTCACGAACTTCAGCGACGCCGCGTTCGGGTTGGCATAGAACACCTTGTTCGTCAGCGCCGCCGCGACCTCGGGCCGCAGGATGTAGTTGATGAACAGGTGCGCGTTGGCGACATTCTTGGCGTCTTTGGGTATCGCCATCGAATCGAAGAACAGGGTCGCGCCGCCCTTGGGGATGAGCGCTTCGATCGCGGCCGGCTGCTTCGGGTTGGCCTCGAGTGCGCGGGCCCGAGCGATGTTGATGTCGCCCGAGTAGCCCATCACCGCGCAAAGCGAGCCGCCGGCCAAGTCGTTGATGTAGCCCGACGACGAAAAGCGCGTCACCGAGGACCGTACAGATTGCAGCATCTTCGCCGCGGCGTCGTAGTCGGCTGGATTGGTGCTGTACGGGGGCTTGCCGACGTAGAGCATGGCCACCGGTAGCACCTCGGAGGCCGAGTCGAGGAAGTTGACGCCGCAGCTCTTCAGCTTTGCCGCGTACCTCGGGTCGAAGATCAGGCTCCAGG
>JAYSMB010000360.1:0-2427 GCA_043725065.1 Burkholderiales bacterium | reverse complement strand
CGTCGCCCTCGTCATCATCGGCCGCGAGATCGCGATCTCGGCGCTGCGCGAATGGATGGCGCAGATCGGCGCCTCGCGCAGCGTCGCCGTGCACATGCTAGGCAAGCTGAAGACGGTCGTGCAGCTGGTCGCGATCCCTTTCCTGCTCTATCACGGCGTACTGTTCGGCATCATCGACACGCAGTGGTGGGGCACCTGGCTGATCTGGATCTCGGCGGTGCTGACGATCTGGTCGATGGTCTATTACCTGCAGAAAGCGCTGCCCGAAATTCGCGCCCGCGTCCGTTAGCCTGGCGATGCGGCGCGCCATGGTCAGGGCCATGCCCTGGGTCTTCGTCCTCATCTGGAGCACCGGCTTCGTCGTCGCCCGGCTGGCGATGCCGCATTCGCCGCCGTTCTCGTTCCTGACGCTTCGCTTCGCGCTCTCCGCGCTTTGCTTCGCGATCTGGATCGCCTTGGCGCGCGCCGCCTGGCCGGTGGGCCGCTCGCAGTGGGGCCATCTCGTCGCCACCGGCGTATTGATGCAGGCCGGCTACCTCGGCGGTGTCTGGGCCGCGGTGAAAGCCGGCATCGGCGCCGGCACCGTCGCCCTGCTGGTCGGACTGCAACCGGTGTTGACTGCCTTGTGGGTGACGGCGACGCTGCCGCGCGGCGTCGATCCGGGAAAGACCTCAGCCCGGGTCACGCTGCGCGAGTGGCTCGGACTCGTGCTCGGGTTTTCAGGGCTCGCTTTCGTCGTCTGGCCCAAGCTCGGCACCGGCGAGGTGACGCCAGGCAATCTGGCGCTGGCGATCGTGGCCCTGCTCAGCATCACCGTCGGCACGCTTTATCAAAAGCGTTACGTCGCGCCTTGCGACGTGCGCAGCGCCAGCGCCGTGCAGATGCTCGCGGCTCTCGTCGTGTGCGCGCCCCTGGTCTTCTTCGAGCGCGAGGCCATGGACTGGCACGCCAATCTGATCTGGGCGATGGCCTGGTCGGTCGGTGTCCTCACGCTCGGCGGCAGCTCGCTGCTCTACCTCCTGATCCAGCGTGGCGAGGCGACCGCCGTGACCAGCCTGCTCTACTTGGTGCCGCCCTGCACGGCGGTGATGGCCTGGATGCTGTTCGGCGAGGCCGTCGCGCCGCTCATGATGCTCGGCATGGCGCTCACCGTTGTCGGCGTCGCCGTCGTGGTACGCGAGCGACGCTAGCGACGGTCGTCGCGTGGCACAGTCTGGGCTCTCCCCACGACGAAGTTTTCCAGGAGTGTCCCCATGGCTGTCCATCGCATCGCCGCCATCGCCGGTGACGGCATCGGCACCGAAGTCATGCCCGAAGGCCTGCGCGTTCTCGAGGCCGTGGCCAACCGCTTCGACATCGGCCTGGCCATCGACCATTTCGACTTCGCGTCGTGGAACTGGTACGAGAAGCACGGCAGCATGCTGCCGGCCGACTGGAAGGCGCAAATCGGCGGCCACGACGCGATCTTCTTCGGCGCCGTCGGCTGGCCGGCGAAGATCCCGGACCACATCTCGCTCTGGGGGTCGCTCCTGAAGTTCAGGCGCGAGTTCGATCTCTACGTGAACCTGCGGCCGGCCCGCCTGATGCCCGGCGTGCGCTCGCCGCTCGCCGGCCTGAAGCCGGGCGACATCGACATGATGATCGTGCGCGAGAACACCGAAGGCGAGTACTCGAGCATCGGCGGGCGCATGTACGAAGGCAGCGAGCGCGAGATCGTCGTCCAGGAAACGGTGATGTCGCGCACCGGCGTCGACCGCGTGCTGGCCTACGCTTTTGAGCTGGCCCGGTCGCGCCCCAAGAAGCACCTGACTTCGGCGACCAAGTCGAACGGCATCTCGATCACCATGCCGTACTGGGACGAGCGCGTCGAGGCGATGGCCCCGCGTTTTCCCGAGGTGCGCGTCGATCGCTTCCACATCGACATCCTCGCCGCCCACTTCGTGCAGCGACCGCAGTTCTTCGACACCGTCGTCGCCAGCAACCTGTTCGGCGACATCCTCAGCGATCTGGGGCCGGCGTGCACCGGCACGATCGGGATCGCCCCTTCGGCCAACATCAATCCGTCGCGCCAGCACCCCTCGCTGTTCGAGCCCGTGCACGGCTCCGCCCCCGACATCGCCGGCCGCGGAATCGCCAACCCGATCGGCCAGATCTGGTCCGGCGCGCAGATGCTCGACTTCCTCGGCCACCGCGACGCCCACCACGCCGTGATCCGGGCGATCGAGGCGGTACTCGACCCGGCCGCGGGCGGCCCGAAGACGCCCGATCTCGGCGGGACGGCGCGCACCGCCGATCTGGGCCGCGCGATCGCCGAAGCGGTGGCACACGCCTAGTCTTTCGTTACCGGAAGTCAAGTGCGAACCGCACGAGCGGCGAAAGATTTCCTCGTAACGAGAGCCCATAGAATCGCGAACCCTGCTTGACACT
>JAYSMB010000359.1:0-3282 GCA_043725065.1 Burkholderiales bacterium | reverse complement strand
CGGTCGTCTTCGGCGCGCCGGTCGCGCTTCGACCCGGCGAAGAGCGGCGCGTCTTTCTCGACCGCGCCCGCCTGGCGATGATGGCGCTGCGCGAGGTCGCCTGATGGGCAACCTGCGCTCGCTCTCGGTGGGCCAGCAGGTCGGCCTGTTGTTCGTCGCGCTGTTCGGCATCCTGACGGTCGCCACGCTGATCGCGTTCGTCCGATCGTTTCGCGAATTGACCGACGCGCAAGTTGCGACGCAAGAGCGATACGTCCGCGACCTGCGCGCCGTGTGGGTCGGTGCGCTGCTGTTCTGGATCGCCTGGGCGGCCGGACCGTTCGTCTCGACGCTGCTGTTCGGCTTTGTCTCGTTCTTCGCGCTGCGCGAGTTCGTGACGCTCACGCACACCCGACGCGCCGATCACCGCGCCCTGCTGCTCGCCTTCTTCGTCGTCCTGCCGGCGCAGTACGTGCTCGTCGGCACGCGGCTCTTCAACGCCTTCACCGTCTTCATTCCGGTCTACGTGTTCTTCGCGATTCCGGTGATCAGCGCCCTCGCCAACGACCCGCTGCACTTTCTCGAGCGCACGGCCAAGATCCAGTGGGGCGTCGCGGTCTGCGTCTACGGCATGAGCCACGCCCCGGCGTTGCTGTTGCTCGACCTGCCGAACTGGAAGGAGCGCGGCGCCTTCCTGGTCTTCTATCTGGTCGTCGTGGTCGCGGTGGCGCAGCTCGTTCAGGAACTGGCGAGCCGGCGTATGCGCCGGCGGCCGGTGGCGCGCGCGATCAGCCGATCGTTCTCGTGGCGCGCCTGGGGCGCGGGTGTCGCGGCGGCGGCGGTCGTCGGTGCCTTGCTCTACTGGATCACACCCTTCAAGCCCTTGCCGGCGCTGGCCATGGGCGCGATCGCCGGCGCCACCGGAACGCTCGGCGAGTTCGTGATGAAGGCACTGAAGCGCGACGCTGGCGTGCGCAACTGGCGCGGCCGCGCTACCGTGACCGGCGCGGTGGGCCTGCTCGACCGCGTCTCACCGCTCTGCTTCGCGGCACCGATGTTCTTTCACTCGGTGCGCTGGTATTTCGGAATCTAGTCCGGCCGCATTCGACGCGCAGCCGGAGAGTTCGGTTCCAATCGCCCCATGCGCGTGCTCGGCATCGACCCCGGTCTTCGCACGACGGGCTTCGGCGTCGTCGAATACAGCGGTGCGCGTCTCTCGTACATCGCGAGCGGAACGATTCGCACCGATGCCGCCTCGCTGGGAGACCTGCCGGGGCGGCTGAAAATCATCTTCGAAGGCATTCGCGAAGTCGCGGTGCGCTATGCGCCGACCTGCGCTTCGGTCGAGATCGTCTTCGTCAACGTCAATCCGCAATCGACCTTGCTGCTCGGCCAGGCGCGCGGTGCGGCGCTGACGGCGCTGGTCTCGGGCGGTCTCGAGGTCAGCGAATACACCGCCTTGCAGATGAAGAAGGCGATCGTTGGCCACGGCCAGGCGAAAAAGGAACAGGTGCAGGCGATGGTCATGCGACTGCTCGGTCTGCCCGGGCTGCCGGGAAGAGACGCGGCCGACGCGCTCGGCCTGGCGATCTGCCACGCCCACGCTGCTGCCTCGTTCGCCGCGCTCGGCCGCGCCACGACGCTCGAGCGACGCACGTACGCTCAATACCGCAAGGGCCGAAGCTACTGACCATGGCACGGCCGCCGATCGCACGCATCGGCGCGCGGCGGGCAAGGCCATACGCCTCGGCGACAATCGGCGCCCCATGTATGCCCTCTTCGAAGACGGTGGAAAGTTTCTCGCCGGCCGGGTGATGAGCGAGACCGACAGTTCGCTGCAGATCGAGCTCGCCTCGGGCAAGCGCGCCAAGGTCAAGGCCGGCAACCTGCTGCTGCGATTTGCCAGCCCCGAGCCCGAGGTCCTGCTCGCCGCCGCCGGCAAGATCGCCGCCGAGATCGACCTCGACCTTGCCTGGGAGTTCGCGCCCGAAGGTGAATTCGCTTTTGCGCAACTCGCCCGCGACTACTTCGGCGCATCGACCGACACGATTCAGCAGGCCGCCGCCCTGCTCGGCCTGTTCGGTGCCCCTCACTATTTTCGCCGCCTCGGCAAGGGCAATTTCAGGAAGGCCCCGGAAGAAACGGTCAAGGTGGCCCTGCTCGGTATCGAGCGCAAGAAGCGGGTCGCGGCGCAGATCGATGCATGGGCCACCGAGCTCGCGGCGGGCGTTTGCCCGCCGGCGGTGCGCGAGCAGCTCTACAAGATCCTCTTCAAGCCGGACAAGAACGCGCCCGAATACAAGGCCGTCGTCGACGCGGCCCGGCGCAGCGGCCGCGCCCCACTCGATCTGCTGAAGGCGGCCGGCGCGATCGACTCGCCGTACCAGTTCCATTGGCGGCGCTTCCTGTTCGAGAACTTTCCCAAGGGCACGGCGTTCGCGCCAGTCGATGCGCCCGCGCTCAAAGAGGACTTGCCGCTCGGTGACGCACGCGCGTTCTCGATCGACGATTCGGCCACGACCGAGATCGACGATGCGCTCTCGGTGCGTGGTCTTGGAAGCGGGCAAGTCACGGTCGGCATCCACATCGCGGCGCTGGCGCTGGCCGTGGCGCCCGAGTCGGGCGTCGACCGGATCGCCCGCGACCGTCTCTCCACGGTCTACATCCCCGGCCACAAGCTGACGATGCTGCCTGGCGCGGTGGTCGACGCCTTCACGCTGCAGGAGGGGCGCGAGTCTCCGGTCATCTCGCTCTACGTCACGCTCGACGAGGTGACGATGGCGAGGGTCGCGACCGAGACGAAGATCGAGCGCGTGCTGATCGCCGCCAATCTGCGCCACGACAAGCTCGACAGCGAGGTCAACGAAGCGACGCTGGCGGCCGGCCTGCCTGCGAGTCTTCCGTTCGCCGCCGAGCTGACCTTCCTGCACGGCCTGGCGCGCCACCTCAAGGCGGGCCGCGAGGCGGTGCGCGGCAAGCCCGAGATCTTCAACCGGCCCGACTACGCATTTCGCGTCGAGGCCGCCGACGGCGCTGCGATCGTCGGCGACGAACGCGTCGAGATCGTGCCGCGCCAGCGTGGCTCGCCGCTCGACCTGATCGTCGCCGAGGCCATGATCCTGGCCAACAGCACCTGGGGCGGCTGGCTCGCCGAATGCGGCGTGCCGGCGATCTACCGCAGCCAGCCGAGCCTCGCGCCCGGCGTCAAGGTGCGCATGGGCCTGCGGCCGGGGCCGCATGCCGGCATGGGCGTCGCCCAGTACGCCTGGGCAACCTCGCCGTTGCGCCGCTATGTCGACCTCA
>JAYSMB010000358.1:0-3835 GCA_043725065.1 Burkholderiales bacterium | reverse complement strand
TGATCTTGGCGTCGGCCTTGTCCTTGGCTTCCATCTTGTCGATCCTGGCCTGCTCTTTTTCGAGCCGGCTGGTTTCCTTCGGGGTCAGCTGGCCGGAGGCGGCGCCCTGGGCGATGCGGCCTTGCTGGTTCGCTTCGCGCTGGTCGACGCGCGGCGTCGCGGTCTGGGCGAAGGCGCCGACGGTGGCGATGGTGAGGGTCACGCTGACGAGGATGGCTTTCAGGTTCAACATGATGATCTCCTTGGGCTTGTCGGTTGACGCGGTTTGCTTGCCGGTATTTCTTCGACGAGCCGTTCGCCGGCGACGACGACGCGGGCAGGGGTAAACATTCGTGAACCCTGCACAGCGCGGGCCGGCTCCTACAATCGCCCGACACCGCTTCAGGACGCTGCCCATGATCTCCCGCGAACCCACGATCGAACGCTTGGCCGTTGCACGCTCGCTGTTGCTCGAGCCCTTCGGCCTGACGGATGCGACGCTCTCGAAAGCGCTCGCGACGATCGCGACGCACCGCATCGACGACGCCGACCTGTACTTCCAGTACACGCGCAGCGAAGGCTGGAGCCTCGAAGAAGGCATCGTGAAGAGCGGCAGCTTCGGCATCGACCAGGGCGTGGGCGTGCGCGCGGTGGCGGGCGAGAAGACCGCATTCGCCTACTCCGACGACATCACCGAGGCCGCGCTGATGGACGCCGCGACGACGGTGCGCACGATCGCCGCCGCTGGCCAGAGCCGCAAGGTCAAGGTCGGTACGAAACAGAAGGTCGCGAGCAGCCGCGTGCTCTACGCGCCGATGGACCCGATCGCGACGCTCGACAGCACGCAGAAGGTCGCGCTGCTCGAGAAGGTCGAGAAGCTCGCGCGCAGCAAGGACCCGCGCATCGTGCAGGTGATGGCCGGTCTGGCCGGCGAGTACGACGTGGTGATGATCGCGCGCGCCGACGGCACGCTGGCGGCCGATGTGCGCCCACTGGTGCGCCTGTCGGTCACCGTGATCGCCGAGCAGACGATCGCCGGCGAGGTCAGGCGCGAGGTCGGCTCGGGCGGCGGCGGCGGGCGCTTCGGCTTCGGCTACTTCCACGACGAGGTGATCGAAGGCTATGTGAAGGACGCCGTCAACGCGGCGCTGACGAACCTCGAATCGCGCCCCGCGAAGGCCGGCGAGATGAGCGTCGTGCTCGGGCCGGGCTGGCCCGGCGTGCTGCTGCACGAGGCGATCGGCCACGGCCTGGAGGGCGACTTCAATCGCAAGGGCTCGAGCGCGTTCAGTGGCAAGGTCGGCCAGCGCGTCGCCGCGAAGGGCGTGACGGTGCTCGACGACGGCACGATCCCGGACCGGCGCGGCTCGCTGAACGTCGACGACGAAGGCAACCCGAGCCAGCGCAACGTGCTGATCGAGGACGGCATCCTGAAGGGCTACATCCAGGACTCGATGAACGCGCGCCTGATGGGCGTGGCGCCCACCGGCAACGGCCGGCGCGAGAGCTACGCCGCGGTGCCGATGCCGCGCATGACGAACACCTACATGCTGGGCGGCGACAGGACCAAGGAAGAGATCCTGGCCGGATTGAAGCGCGGCCTGTACGCGACCAACTTCGGCGGCGGCCAGGTCGACATCACCAGCGGCAAGTTCGTGTTTTCGGCGAGCGAGGCGTTCTGGGTCGAGAACGGCAAGATCCAGTACCCGGTGAAGGGCGCCACGATCATCGGCAACGGGCCGGATGCGCTGACCCGCGTCAGCGCGATCGGCAACGACATGAGGCTCGACCCGGGCGTGGGCGTGTGCGGCAAGGAAGGGCAGAGCGTGCCGGTCGGGGTCGGCCAGCCGACCTTGCGGATCGACCGGCTCACCGTCGGCGGCACGGCCTGAGCGAAACGCCCGTCAGACGACCTTGACGTTCAGGGTCGGCAGGCCTGCGATGAACCCCTCCATCACGTCGCCGGGCACCACCGGGCCGACGTTCTCGGGCGTGCCGCTGAAGATGATGTCGCCCGGCATCAGCTCGTTGGCTCGAGACAACTGGCTGATCTGCTCGGCGACGCTCCAGATCATCTGGTTCAGGTTCGCGCTCTGCTTGACCACGCCGTTGACCTTCAGCGTGATCGCACCTTCGCGGAAGTGGCCGGTCTGCGCGACCCGATGCAGCGGCCCCATCGGCGCCGAGCGGTCGAAGCTCTTGCCGATTTCCCAGGGCTTCTTCTGGTCGCCCATCGCGCGTTGCAGATCGCGGCGCGTCATGTCCAGGCCGACGGTGTAGCCGTAGACCAGGCCGAGCGCCTGTTCGGGCGAGACGTTCTTGCCGCCACCGCTGAGCGCCGCGACGAGCTCGATCTCGTAGTGGTAGTTCTTGGTCAGCGGCGGGTACGGGTGATCGGCGGTCGTTCCCACCGCGACGAACTGGATCGCGTCGCTGGGCTTCTGGAAGAAGAACGGCGGTTCGCGCGTCGGATCCGAACCCATCTCGCGCGCATGCGCGGCGTAGTTGCGACCGATGCAGTAGATCCGCCGCACCGGGAACATCTCGCTGCTGCCGACGATCGGCAGCAGCGGCTGGGCAACGTCGAACACGGGTTTGCCGCCGGTCGCGGCGATGCTGCCGGTGGCGCAGCCGGCGACGGCGCCGATGCCCATCACGGCGCCGGTGGACAACAGGCCTCTGCGATCGATCATGTCGGTGTCTCCTTGTCGTGGTGTCGACGCCGCGCCGTCTGGCGGGGCGTTCGTCGCACATGCTACATTGCGGCATGCTTTCGCGCCGCCCGCATTTCTTTGGGTACTTTTGGTTCTCGCACCGCTCGGCGGCCGGAGAGGCAAGCGCATAAGCAGACACAGCGCGCAACGAATCTCCAGAAACCGCCGGGCTCACCCCGGCGGTTTTTTTTCGCTTGCGCGTTTCGATCACAAACCAGGAGCCGACTGCCATGACCGCCAAATCGAATGCCGCCCCCGCCAGCGAGGGTTGGTATGCGCACAGCGAACGAACCAGCCAGACCGACGACCAGCGCATCAAGGACGTGATGCCGCTGCCGCCGCCGGAGCACCTGATCCGCTTCTTCCCGATCGCCGGCACGCCGGTCGAAACGCTGATCGGCGACACGCGCCAGGCGATCCGCCGCATCATGCAGCGCAAGGACGAGCGGCTCCTGGTGATCATGGGCCCATGCTCGATCCACGACCCGGCGGCCGCGGTCGAGTACGCGCGCAAGCTGAAGCAGCAGCGCGACAGGTACAAGGACACGCTCGAGATCGTGATGCGCGTGTATTTCGAGAAGCCGCGCACCACGGTCGGCTGGAAGGGGCTGATCAACGACCCGTACCTGGACGAGAGCTACCGCATCGACGAGGGCCTGCGCATCGCGCGCCAGCTGCTGCTGGAGATCAACCGCAACGGCATGCCGGCCGGCAGCGAGTTCCTCGACGTGATCTCGCCGCAGTACATCGGCGACCTGATCTCGTGGGGCGCGATCGGCGCGCGCACGACCGAGAGCCAGGTTCACCGCGAGCTGGCGTCGGGGCTGTCCGCGCCCATCGGCTTCAAGAACGGCACCGACGGCAACATCCGGATCGCGATCGACGCGATCCAGGCGGCCGCGCGGCCGCACCATTTCCTGTCGGTGCACAAGAACGGGCAGGTGGCGATCGTCGAGACCCGCGGCAACAAGGACTGCCACGTGATCCTGCGCGGCGGCAAGACACCTAACTACGATGCCGTGAGTGTGGCCGCTGCCTGCAAGGACCTGGAAAAGGCCAATCTGCCGGCGACGCTGATGGTGGATTGCAGCCACGCCAACAGCAGCAAGCAGTTTGAGAAGCAGCAAGAGGTGGCGCGTGAC
>JAYSMB010000357.1:0-9000 GCA_043725065.1 Burkholderiales bacterium | reverse complement strand
GTTGTCGTGAAACAGGTGGGCGATCGTCGCCCGGTGCGCGTACTGGAAGTGATAGCTCTCGAGGTTGGCGTCGAGCACCAGCTTCCAGTTCGACGGCTGGACGAAGCGGCGCTCGTGCGGGCTCGCAGCCGTGGCGTCGTAGCCGAGCCGTTCCAGCTCGTCCGCCATCGGCCCGAAGTAGGCGTCCCAGTCGAATGCGTTCATCGGCTGCGGCACGACCCAGACCAGGCCGCATCGCACGGCGACCTGCAGTTCGACGAGCGAGGCCGTGGTGCGAGGCACATCGGGGAAATCCGTCTCGTGCGGTCGGCCGACAAGCGCGCCGCGACAGTCGTAGGTCCAGCTGTGATACGGGCAGACGAAGCGCGTCCGGCCGCTGCCGCACTGCCCGGCCGGCGCGATGATCGCGCCGCGATGCCGGCAGACGTTGATGAAAGCACGCAGCACCGCATCGTCGCCGCGCGCGACAAGTACCGGAACGCCGAGCAGATCGGTCGCGAACCACTCGCCGACCGCTATGACGCGCGACGCCGGTCCGACCGCATGCGGCAAGTGACGCAACGCCAGCGTCTCGCGTTCGTGCCGCGCGGGATCGAGGTAGCGCGCCACCGGGCTCGCCGCCGTGTTGCCGCGCTGCGGCTCCGCCCCGGCAATCGCCGCGCGTGCCGCGTCCCAGAGTTCACGGGCCTGGTCGTCGCTCATCGCGTGGTCATCAGTAGCCCAAGGCCAGGCCGGTGTGTTGGCGCTGATCGTTGGCGCCGTAGAAGCGGTCGTCGCCCACCGGCTTTCCGCCGAGCGACGGCGCGCCGACCAGGATCGCCGCGACGTGATTGGCCGGACGCGAAGGCACGAAGACGTGGCCCATCGCTTCGAGAACTTTCTTCGTCTCGAGACTCAACGCGAATGGCTCGAGGCTGGTCGCGTTGGGCAGCCACTGCTGGTGAAAGCGCGGCGCATCTACCGCCTCTTGCACGTTCATGCCGTAGTCGATGACGTTGATGATGGTGAGCAGCACCGCCGTGATGATGCGGCTGCCGCCCGGCGTGCCGACCACCAGCACCGGCTTGCCGTCCTTGCTGACGATGGTCGGGCTCATCGAGCTCAAAGGCCGCTTGCCCGGCGCGATCGCATTCGCTTCGCCCTGCACCAGGCCAAAGCCGTTGGGCACACCGGGCTTGGCCGTGAAATCGTCCATCTCGTCGTTGAGCAGCACGCCGGTTTTCGCTGCCGTGACCACCGCGCCGAACCAGTTGTTCAAGGTGTAGGTCACCGAGACCGCGTTGCCCTTGGCGTCGATGATCGAGTAGTGCGTGGTGTTGCTGCCTTCGTGCGGCGCGACGCCGGCATTCAGGTTGTGCGAGATCGCGGCCCTCCCCGGATCGATGGCGGCGCGGATCTTCGTGGCGTAGGCCTTGCCGAGCAGCCGATCGAGCGGGTTCTTGACGAAGTCGGGGTCGCCCAGCGTGCTGTTGCGGTCGATGTAGGCATGGCGCATCGCCTCGATCTGCACATGCACCGCCTGGGCCGAACGAAAGCCCCAGTCCTTCAGCGGATAGCCTTCGAGGACGTTGAGGATCTCGCACAAGACCACGCCGCCCGAGCTCGGCGGGGGCGCCGAAACGATGTGAAAGCCGCGGTAGTCGCATTCGATGGGCGCGCGTTCGCGCGCCGTGTACTGGTCGAGGTCGGCCTGCGTGATTAGGCCCTTGCCAGCCCGGCTCGACGCGACGATCGCCCGCGCCACCGGCCCCTTGTAGAAACCGGCCACGCCCGCTTCGGCGATCTGCTTCAAGGTGGCGGCGAGGTCCTTCTGCACCAGGCGATCGCCGGCGACGAACGCCCGGCCCTTGTTGAGAAAGATCGCCGCCGTGGCCGGGTCGACCTTGAAGGCTTCGGTCGCCACCCCGAACAGGTCGGCGTCGCCCTGCTCGAGCACGAAGCCCTGTTCGGCATAGCGGATCGCCGGCGCGATCAGGTCGGCGCGCTTCATCGTTCCGTATTTCGCGAGCGCCATCTCGAGGCCCGAGACGGTGCCCGGCACGGCAACGGCGAGATGCCCGGTGACGGTCGACCCTTTGATCACGTCGCCGGCGGCATCGAGGTACATAGTGGCCGTCGCTGCGAGCGGCGCCTTCTCGCGGAAATCGAGAAAGGTCTTTCCGCCGTCGGCGAGCTGTAGGGTCATGAAGCCGCCGCCGCCGAGGTTGCCCGCCGCCGGATAAACGACGGCGAGCACGTAACCCACCGCGACCGCGGCATCGACCGCGTTGCCGCCCTTCTTCAGCACGTCTACGCCGACCTCGGTCGCAAGATGCTGTGCCGTCACCACCATGCCGTTTTCGGCGCCCACAGGGGCGACGGAAACGGCCGCGGCCCGGCCGCCCGCGCCGGCGAAAGCGAGGGCCAGGAACAGGGCCAGAGTGCCGGCAAGTCGCATCGCCCACTGTAGCGCCCGGCGTCGAGCGGGGCGGCGGATCGTCTCGAACGCCGATACGTCGCGCACAAGGTGTTACCGCGGGCCACACGGATCGACGGGTTTCTTCACGGACGCCGCCACTTCGCGTCGATAAGATCGGTTCCCGTTGTCGTTCGAGCCTGGTTTTTCAAACCAGCGCGATCGCACAGCGGTCACCCACCGACCGTCGATGTTTCGCGTTTCGCGCTTCCTCCGCCTGATCGGCCTTGGCCTCGTTGCCGGGCCGCTGCTCGTCGCATGCTCGCCGGTCGGCCTGCTCGTCGGCGCGACCGGTGTGGCGACCGACACCAGCATGACCTGGGACATCGTCAAGCATGTCCATGGCAAGCTCACCGAAGACGACGCGACGCCTTGCATCCGGCTCAACAGCGTGCAGCGCGCCCTGAACGCGCGTTGCGACTATGCGGCGGGCAGCATCCAGCGCGCCGACCTCGCGCGCTCCGGCCTGCAGGAATGCCCGCTCGCCGCAGCCACCCGCGACCCGCGCCTGTGGCGCGCACTGCCCGAGCTGCTCGGTAAAGGCGCCACGGTCGAGACCTGCCCGGGTTCGCCGCTGGTCGCGCTTGCCGACGCCGATCCCTGCCCCGATTTCGCGTCGGCGTCGCCGGCCGTGCTCGGCGCCATCAGGACGCTGGCCGAATCCGACCCGCGTGCGATCCGCCACGATGTGTTTCGCATGCTCGGCTGCCCGAAGGCGCGCGCGGCCGGTCTCGACCGCGTGCTCGTGACCTGGCTCGATCGCGGCGACCTCGAGCCCGGCAAGCTTTCGTTCAGCCCGCTCGACGCCGCCGATCCCGACCTGCTCGTCTCGCGCTTCGGCCGCGAGCTCGAGGGCGCCGGCCACAAACCCGAGTCGGCACTCGATGGCTACGAAGGCAGCCTGCCGAGCGGCTTCGAGCTCGCGCTGCGAAACAGCCACTGGGCCGCGCTCGAATGGTGGCTCTACCGACTGCCGCAACTCGCCAACCTCGCCCCGCCGCAAGGCGGCGGCGAGCTCGCCTGGGTGCCGCTGCAGCGTGTGCTGCTGCCCGGCTTTCTGCAGTATCCGCGGACGCAGCGCGAGATGGTCGGCTTTCTGATGGCGCGCGGTGCGAACCCGCGGCAAAAGCTCCCCTTCGATCAAGCCAAGACCGTGATCGCCTTCGCAGTGGAGATGAACAGCCCGATGCTCGCGGTGCTCGAGCCGGCTGCGGCGACGCGATCCGCAGCGGTGGCCGATCCGCGCGCCGCGATGCCCGCGCTGATCGAGACAGCCGCTCTGGTGCGGCACGCGGCACGCTCCCAAGCGGCGAGCGGACTCGACGCACCGGCGCCACGCTGAGCGCGCTCGGCAACCGCTGCCCCGGCCTCGGCCTCGGCGTGCCGCGCTGAGCGGCGCCGGCCGGCGCCGCGGCGCACTCAGTGCGTGTGGCGGTGATGCAGGTCCGGGTAGTGCGCGTGCCGGTGCGACAGGGCAGCGTGCGCGTGCGGATGGACATGCGGCTCGCCGCCGTCCCAAACGAAATCATGCGCGTGGTTGTGATGCGCGTCGTGCCGATGCGGATGCGTATGCGCATTCGCATCGTAACGATGCGGATGCGCGTGAAGCTCGCGCAGATGCAGCCGGACGCCGAACACGTTGCAGGCACCCGCGATCAGTCCCTTGAGACAGGCGATCAGCATCGCGTCGTTGGCCGAGACCTTGCGCGTCAGGTTGTTGTCGATCGCCCAGCACAGGCACGCGCCGATCACCAGCAACGCTCCCGGTGCGAGCGAGGCAGCACCCGGCTGCCACGCGAGCAGCGCACCGCCTGCGACGATCGCCGCCATGCCGGCAACGATGCGCCGGTCGGCGTTCTCCTTGAACACGAGCCAGGCGATGAGCGCCGTGAACACGCCCTCGACATTGAGCAGCAGCGACGCCGATGCGGCGCTCGTCTGCGCCAGCCCTGCCAGGAGCAGCGCAGGTCCCAACATGCCGCCGGCGACGATGGCGCCGAGCAGCCAGGGCAGGTCCTTGCGGGGAATGCGCAACTGAATCTCCCGTCGCGGCTGCATCGCGCTTCGGACGCCGATCAGTACGGCAAGCCCGACGCCGCTTCCGAGGTAGAGCAGCCCGGCGAGCAGCAGCGGCGGCGTCTCGCCGACGAAAAGCTTGGCGAGCGGCGTGCTCGCTCCGAACAGGAGCGCGGCGCCCAGCGCGGGGGCGGCGTGGCGGAGCGACGTACTCATGACGTGGCGAACACAGACGGCGGCATTGGCTTTACAACGCGGATCGTCATGGTGTCGGCGCGCGCGCTTGCAGCGTCTTGTGAACGAGCATCGCCAACGCGGCTCCTGCCAGCTCGGCAACGACGAAGCCGGGCACGCTCGACGGAGCGATGCCCGCGAAGCTGTCGCTCCACATCCGGCCGAATGCCGCCGCGGGGTTGGCGAACGAGGTCGACGCGGTGAACCAGTAAGCCGCCCCGATATAGCAGGCGACCATCGTCGCGACGCGGGCCGCGGGCGCACGCAGGATGACGAGCAGCAGGCCGAAGGTCGCCACCGCTTCGGCGAGCCACTGCCCGGTGCCGCTTCGCAGCTTGGTCGAGAGCTGAATAAGGTTCATGTCGAACATCGCGTGCACGAGCCAGGCGCCAAGCATCGCGCCGGCGAACTGCGCCGCAATGTAAGGCAAGAGCAAGATCCATGGCATCGCTTTGCGACCGGCCATCACGATCGAGACGGCGGGATTGAAGTGTGCGCCGCTGATGGGGCCGAATACTTCGATCAGGACGTAGAGGCCACCGACCGTGGCCAGCGCATTGGCGAGCAGCGCGATCGCGGCGTTGCCGCCGGACAGGCGTTCGCCCATGATCCCCGAGCCGATCACGACGGCGAGCAGCAGGGCCGTGCCGAGCGCCTCGGCGAAGACCTTTTGCGCTGCGCTGGCCGCCATGCTCAGCGGCTGCCGATGCTGCGAACCTCGTGCTGGATCGCCCTCGCGTCGAGCCGTTCGATCGGCAAGGCGAGCATGAGTTCGAGCGTGAACGGGTTGACCACGCCAGTCGGGTGGCTGCCCGTGGAGTACGCCGTGAAGCGAAGCGCTCCGAGCGTGTTTATCAACCTCTCGGCGAGGATCGAGCGCGCCGAGTTGCCGGTGCAGATGAACCGCACGTTCCAGGTCTTGTCAGCCATGGTTGCCTCTCAGCAGCACGACGCCTGCTTGACCGCAATGGCCACCGGCGTGCCGCGTGGCGCCGGCGTGGCGCAGCACGCCGGCGCCGGTGGCGCGGTCGCCGCGCCCTCGCTGAACACGGGAATGCTGCCGAGCGTGTGGAAATGTTCCCAGGCGATGCCTTGCGGATCGGTGACCCAGTGCTTTTCGCTGCGCGCGTAGCAGCACGTGGCCTCGCCTTCGTCGAGCAACGTCATGTCGGCGGCCTGGGCGCGGGATTTCAACTCGGCCAGTTCGTCGGCGTCGTCGGTCTGGATGCCGAGATGATCGACACCAGGTTTGCCGCCGCGTGTGGAGATGGCGAAGTTGAGGCGCGGGTCCTCGAGCATCCACTTCGCATAGTCGACCTCGACGCGGGCCGGTTCGGCAGCGAACATCTTCGAATAGAAGGCGATGCTCGCCGGCAGATCCAGGACGTGGGCGTGAACGTGAAATCGTTTCATGACGTGCTCCTTCGGGGTTCAGCAGCTGCGGGAAGCTGCCTTGTCGTCGACGCCGCAGGCGGCGCCCAGGCAGCAGTTCTCGGTGAGGTAGCCGAGCAGCGCGTTCATCTGCTCGTACGCGGCCCGGTAGATGATGTTGCGGCTGGCCCGCTCTTGCGTCACCAGACCGGCATGGCTCAGTTCCTTGAGATGGAACGACAGCGTGTTCGCAGGGATATCGAGGCCTTCGGCCATGGTCCCAGGCGTCATGCCGCCCGGCCCCGCGACGACCAGGGCCCGGAAGACCTGGAGCCGGACCGGCTGCGCCAGCGCAGCCAGGGAACGGACGACTTCAGTTGCTTCCATACTTCGACTTTACTGGAATCTAAGAAGTGACGCAAGCGCTGTCGCTACGACTCCCTCCCAGCCATCGGGAAGTCGACGCTCAGTCGTTGGCGAAGCGGTACGGGCCGCCGCGCTCCAGCGCCTTGCGGTACGCGGGGCGGGCGTGGATCTTCTTCAGGTACGTCATCAGCTTCGGCCGGCTCGCGTCGAGCCCGGCGCGCTGCGCCGCTGCTTCCACCGGAAAGCTCATCTGGATGTCGGCGGCGCTGAAGTCGCTGCCGGCGAACCATTCGGTTTTCGTCAGCTCGCTTTCCATGTAGTCGAGCTGGCGTTTCAGGTTGGGCTCGATCAACGCCTTCTTGACCTTGCCCGAGATCGCACGGGCGATCGGCTTGACGAAGAACGGCATCGGCGAGGTCTCGATCCGGTCGAACACCAGCTTCATCAGCAGCGGCGACATCGCCGAGCCTTCGGCGAAGTGCAGCCAGTAGGTGAAGCGCAGCCGCTCGGGCGTGCCGGGCGGCGGCATCAGACGGCCGCCGCCGTGCCGCTCGAGCAGGTATTCGATGATCGCGCCCGACTCGGCGACCGTCACGCCGTCTTCGGTGATCACGGGCGATTTGCCGAGCGGATGCACCTTGAGCAGGGCCGGCGGGGCGAGCATCGTGTTCGAATCGCGCTCGTACTTTTGGATCTCGTAAGGGATGCCAAGCTCCTCGAGCAGCCAGAGCACACGTTGCGAGCGGGAATTGTTCAGGTGGTGGACGATGATCATCGCGGCATGGGCGGAGTTGCGTTCGGCCGATTGTGATCGGCGCCGGTGGGGATAAATTCGCAGCGCGATGCATCCGGCCAGCGCCCGTGCGCATCCAAGACTGCATGGCCAACAATGCCGCAGGGCATGGAACGGGAGAAGAAGAATGCAAACCTTGATCGAATCCGGCGAGCTGCGGCAGGTGCTGGGTGTACTCGTCGGCCTTTGCGCCGTATTGATGCCGGTGGCGATCGTCTTCATCGTCCTGCACTTTCGGCATCGTCGCTCGACCGAGACGCTTGCGACGGTTCGCTACCTCGCCGACAAGGGCCTTCCAGTTCCCGTGGATCTGCTCCGCGCCGGCAAGGGCGACCGGCCGGGCTCCGATCCGCGCTCGATGTTGATCACCTCGCTATCCACGCTCGGTGCCGGCATCGGCCTCATGATCTTTTTCTACACGTGGACACCGTCCGCGTGGCCGGCCGTGCTCGCGCCGGCCGCTGCGCTTGCGGCGGTGCGCCGCGCCGAGAGCCGCGAGCGCGCGAACATGCGCTGGACGATCGTCGGCACGATCGCCGGCACGATCGTAGGCGCGCTCGTCGCTGCGCTGCCGGGGTCTCACGGCCCGGCCGACGCCGTCGATCCCACCGCGATACTCTTGCCTGGCCTCGCCCTTCTCCTCGCCTCGACCGTCCTCGCCTGGCTAGCGATTTCCAGGAGTTGAGTTGAACGAACGAAACACGAAGATCGTCGTCGCCGGCGCCGGCTCGATCGGCTGCTTCGTCGGTGGCCAGCTTGCTGCCGCCGGTCACGATGTTCGATTCCTCGCCCGCCCGCGCATCGCCGACGAGTTGGCGCGGCACGGCCTGACCGTGAGCGATCGCGATGGCGGCACGCTCCAGGTCGAAGCGAAGGACCTGGCCGTCGGCATCGACCCCGGTGTACTGGCCTCGGCCGATGTCATCCTCGTTACCGTGAAGAGCGGCGCCACTCGCGAGATGGCCGCGAGCATTCTCGGGCACGCAGCCGCGCGGGCGATCGTCGTTTCGCTGCAGAACGGCATCGACAACGCTGTGATCCTGCAGGAAGAACTGCCGGCCCTGACGGTCGTGGCGGGGATGGTGCCCTTCAACGTCGTCGCCCTCGGCGAAGGGCGCTTTCATCGCGGCACCGACGGCGCCATAGTCATCGACGCGAAAGCCGCGGCGCTGGCCGGGGCGCTGAGCACGCCGCACCTGGCAATCGCGACGCACGCCGACATGCGCGCCGTCGCCTGGGGCAAGCTGTTGCTCAACCTCAACAACGCGCTCAACGCGCTGGCCGGCGTGCCGCTGCGCGAAGAGCTCGCGGACCGCAACTGGCGCCGTGTCGCCGCGGCCTGCATCGGTGAGGCACTGGCCGCGCTCGGCGCCGCCGGCATCGTGCCGGCCAGGGTAGGCAAGCTTCCACCGGTGTTGCTGCCCGCAGTCCTGCGGCTTCCCGACGCGATGTTCCGGATCGTCGCGGCCGCTCAGCTCAGGATCGATCCGAACGCGCGAACCTCGATGCTGGACGACCTCGAGCAGCGCCGCACGACGGAAATCGATCAGCTCCAGGGCGCGATCGTCGCGCTGGCATCGAAGCACGGCACGGCTGCACCGATGAACCGCGCTGTCCTCGATCTCGTCAAAGCGGCCGAGAAGAAAGGCGAGGGGTCGCCGCGCCTGGCCGCCACCGATTTTCTGAACGAGTGGCTGAGCGTTGTCGATTTGGCCGACCGCTTTGCCTAGCCGGAAGTGCCCGCTATGGGTCGAAACCACCAGTT